>WTZT01000047.1 GCA_009889685.1 Candidatus Hikarchaeia archaeon HikBin4 | reverse complement strand
TTAATCCTGTAACCGATCCCTTTTCAACCGAAAAGCTCACATTATTTACTGCAGAAATTCCTCCAAATTTTTTACCAATTTTTTCCACTTTTAATGGGTATTTTTTTGCGGATTTTTTTCGCCCACTTTGCTTCCTTTTTACTTTAGAACTACTCATGCTTCTTTTCCCTCTCTTGTTTCTGTAACAGGGCGTCTAGATATGTCAATACTAGCTGCCAGTTCCTTCCTATCTCCCAACAATCCATCGGGCCTATTTTGTATTATATAAACCAAAACCAATCCTAAAAATACCACTCTCAAAGATGATATATTTGCCAAGGAATATGCTATAAACGGTTCAAAATCCAAGGACGAAATTGGAATCATTGCCTCTATAATTGAGTTTGGAGCTTTATCAAATTTGAATACATGCAGGATCACTCGGCGGACAAAATTTGGACCCTCAAAAAGTAAACTAGCAAATACAACCCCTCCTATGACACTACCCGTATTTGACCCAGAACCTCCAATTATCAAGGCAATAAAAATATAAAATGTCAATATCGGCTGAAATGTAGTTGGATTTGTGTATCCATAACTCCCCTGCCAAAGAATCCCTGCCAAACCCATCAAACCGCACCCTATGGCAAACACTTTCATCTTGTATATGTCTGTATTTTTTCCCAATGCATTCGCAACCAGTTCATCCTCTCGAATAGCTTTTAGAACTCTACCAAATGGGGAGTTCCCTATCCGATATATCACCACATAAAACAACCCCACAATGAATATTAATACGATTGCATACGTCCACGAAACTACCACTGAAGACTGAACTTGTATGATTTCAAAAAATCCAAAAATATATTCCCCAACGATAGTCTTCCCAAGCCCGGGATTGCTTGGTTCTATATAATATATGCCTCTAATTGGATTCATTGGCAAATGGATTCCTCTGCCTGCCCCCGTCCCCATTTCAATCCCTGCTATCGAGAACGTTTTAAACGTTATAGCATTCGCGGTATATCTTATGATCTCTGCAAATCCAATAGTAACAATCGCTAGATAATCTGCTTTTAATTTCAGCGTTGGAATTGATATAAGCAATCCCAATAAACCTGACACTAATACTCCTCCAATAATTCCAATTGGGAGTGGTAATCCCAACCCTGGAATTAGTCCATTAGGATCTCCTGTTATTATTGCCATTGTGTACACGCCACTCAGCATGAACCCTGCCACACCAATATTAAATATTCCTGCATATCCCCATTGGAGATTTAATGCAAGTACCACCATTGCATACACTGCAGATAAAAACATTATTCTTTGTATGGTGTTGATAGTGCCATTGAAATCTAATCCCAAAACCATTGCCACTATTATGAATAAAAACGAAATCCCAACAAATGTACTAACTACTATTCTGACATCATTTTTCAACAACATTTCTATATTAAATTTCATGCTGTTGTGACCCCTTTGAACAAACCTTCTGGCTTATATAACAGAACTAGTATCATCACACTAAACACAGCCACGTTGGCCAAATCTGCAGGTATCCAAATCAACGAAACCGTGCTCGTAAGTCCAATAACTAGTCCTCCTGTTATGGCCCCATATACAGATCCAATTCCTCCTATTATGACTGCCGCAAAAATAAACAATAAGAGTATCCACCCAAACTGAAATGAAATAGTTCCCCTCTCTAGCGTTATCAGGAACCCTGCTGCTCCCGTTAATGCACCCCCAATGATCCACGTGGCCCGAACAACTTTCTCCGTTGGTATTCCTGTGATGAGTGCCAAATCTCTATTATCTGCCATTGCCCTCATAGCCTTTCCTAGCGTACTATATTGTAAGAACACATGTACACTAATCATCAGTGCAATCGCAACTAGAACTAATGTTATTTCACCCAAATCTATTTGCACTGATCCTGTGCCGACTGGAACTGAATATGATGCTGTAAGACTAGCCGCTGTCAACCCTCTGTTCTGCGTTTTAAACACGAAAGCTAGTCCATAACGCAACGCAAGAGAAACACCAATGCTTGCAATCAACAAAGCAATACTATCATTGTGATGTCTCATCGGACGAAAAACAAAACGATCAATAAATAGTGTTAATAAAATTGTCCCCACTATTGCAACAATCAAACCAAATAATATTACTACCGGAGTCGTAGAAACACTTATGCCCAATTCAGTCACGTTTATTGGTTTCCCCGCTCCAATTAGTAGTAAATTTTTCATATCAAATTTGCCCACTCCTACCACTGCAAAAACAGCTACCCATCCTGAAAATCCTCCTGCAGTAATCATATCACCATGAGCGAAATTTGCAAATTTAAGTATGCTATATGTCAAAGACAATCCCACTCCTGCAAGTCCTATTGCCAACCCAATTACCAATCCATCCCACAAATATGTGGCTACAACTTGAGATTCATTTTTTCCTATTATAAGTCGAAAAACAAGATCTAACAATAATATAACTATGCTTAGAAAAACAATTGCAGTGCCCCGATTCTTTTGGACTTTTTCACGCAATATGTTATAATATTTTATCATTCCTATGCTATAAGCACACATGGACGCGACACATAATAAATCCCTGTAAACATAAAATTGATACAGAAAAGCCTTTCAATGATCCTATCTCATTCTCTTACATCTATGATTGAGACCCTTGACGATCTAGATCCCAAAGGGAAGCTCATAGGAATTCGGGTTGATATCAATAGTCCTCTTATAGACGGTGATTTATCAGACGATACTCGGCTAAGATCTCATCTCGAAACACTTTCCGAACTAGTATCCTCCGAGGCACGGATTGTATTAATGGCCCACCAAGGCCGTCCCGGTGAAGATTCATGTATCTCTTTACAGCCCCATTCTCTTCGATTGGCCGATCTACTCGACATCCCAGTTCATCATGTTGAAAGTACCTATTCTAAAAAGGCTTTAGATAAAATCAAACAGCTACCATGTGGGGAAATTTTAGTCTTAGAAAACACTCGTTTTTGTCCAGAGGAATATGTAGAAATGGACCCAAAAACTGCTGCAAAAACAAAGTTAGTTTCTGCACTAGCACCCCTTTTCGACGCATACGTCAACGATGCATTTGGATCTTCTCATAGGTCTCATCCTTCTCTTGTAGGGTTTCCGTATCTTCTGCCCAGCTATGCTGGAAGGCTACTAGAAAAAGAATTAAAAGTTCTTGGAACTATCCATAAATTGCCTAGACCCCGGGTTTACTTTTTAGCAGGTAAAAAAACCATTGATTCTCTTGCCGTAGCCGAGTCAGTTCTCGAACATAACATTGCAGACGAAGTCCTTGCAGCAGGTCTTTTTGGGAATTTTCTTTTATATTCTGCTGGATTCGATTTAGGCGCCCCTAGCATGGATATCTTACGTATAAATGGCATCTTAGGCTATCTCAACCGAGGAAAATCTATCCTTGCTAATTATGGAGATCAAATTAAACTACCGATCGATGTAGCCATAGATTCAAATGGACGTCATGAAATACTAGTCTCTGATCTCCCCGCCGAAGGTCCTATCTTCGATATAGGTTCTCAAACTATCAATGAATTCAGCTCTTCTCTAGAATCTGCATCCACAACTATTTTGAATGGGCCTGCAGGACTAGCAGAAGTTTCTCACTTTTCTCAAGGGACAATTCATATCTATGATGCAGCCACCCAATCTGATACCAGTATCGTAGGAGGTGGAGATACGATGGCACTCCTCGATCAATTTGGAATTAGTAATTTTTCTCATATAAGTACAGGTGGTGGGGCTGCAATGAAACTATTAAGTGGCGATTCTCTTCCTGCAGTGGCCGCATTAGCCCTTAGAAACTCTTAAATCTCATTCAGGAGATAAAACTAATTCGTGCTTCAGTAACTCAGCAGGCCAGAGTGCTGGTTTTGTAAACCAGATGCCGGGGGTTCGATTCCCTCCTGAAGCTTAATGACGCAAGACATAACTGATGAAATACGCCAGAGACTTTCGAACCATTTAGCCAGCAGAGAAGTCATCAATGGGTTCTCCAAAGAAGAACTAGAACAATTTCTACTTGATCATTTCAGAGCCCTAAAAAAATGCCTCGTAGAACGAAAAAAAACCCCAGTTGAAGATAAAATAAGTCAAGGAATTTTAGATAATTTATCCAAAGAAGAAATAATAAAAAGTCTATCTCAAGAAGAAATGGAACACTTCCTCCGAGAAAATAAGGACATTCTAAAAATAATTCTGCTGTAGTATTAGGATCCGAGTTCAGATTTTATCGGTGGGTGCCATAATAATGCTATCGCCAAGACCTCTATCGCCAATGTTATAAAGTATACACGAAACTCAGTTCCCATCCCAGTAGCAAGTCCAACTTCTATAATTTTGAGTATCCCAATTATGGTTAGCACAGGGACTGCGTATTTTACTACTTGATCTTTTGATAGTTTCCTTCTAGCAACCTCTAATTTATACCCTGCACATATTAAAAATACAGGGATTATAAAGAGAGGAGGTCCTTCTGCGGTCCCTACCGATACTAATTCAATAGTCGCTAGAATTCCAACAACAAGTAGGCCATCCCCGAAAGTATTTGCAAATACATTGCGTTTTTAACTGTCGATAAGTCATCTATTAGTGACATAACATGTCATATAGTGGCGCAGTATGTTACTTCTTCGAAAAATACGAAGTCGTATTTTTTAATAGACTTCCCCACTTACTGTCTACAACGCTATGATGCCCCCTCTCCAATTCTCACAGATATCTAAAATTCCTTTGGAGCTTGTCATGAGTTTATTTATTGTCGGATTTATTTTATATTATGCTTCTCTACTCCTCCGCAAGAAACGAAGAAAAGAGCGAGAGGCTGCTAAAGAAAAATACAAAGAAGAACAAAAACTCGAGAGAATAGAGCGCTATAAATTACAGATAGAAGCCCGAGAAAACCGCAAAAAAAACCGTAGGCAACAACTAAAATCCCGACTGATTCCTTCATTTTTATCTCCCAAAAAATATAGGAATATTTGGAATGAAAATGCCTCTGAAAAAACGAATCCTGCACCCGAAAATCTAAAGAATGAATTGTATTTTGAAAGAGCAAACCAACGCTGTGAATGGTGTGAAGAGTGGGTCGATACACCCGAAATTCATCACATAATTCCTCGATCTGAAGGGGGGATAAATACTGCAGAAAATTTAATTGTCCTTTGTCCAAATTGTCATCGAAAAGCAGATCGGGGAGTGCTTAGTAGGTCTAAATTAGAATACAAATTAAATCGGCAGATGGAAAAATGGAGCACCATCTCTGAGCAGTCCTAATTAATCTAGTTCGTGATAATATCGCAATTCTTTCGCTTTCTGCTCTTCCAGATCGTAAATTTTTTCAGCCCTTTCTATCTGATCCGGTCTTCCATACATCTCAATAATGGATGCTATTATATCGCCTGTAACCGTCTGCGACTGTCCCTCATACAAGGTCCAAAATATTTCTGAATCTTTTGCCAATTCTTGTTCCCAGTCTTCTCTGTCATCAAGATGAATCATTATTTCTATTGAATCCCCA
>WTZT01000046.1 GCA_009889685.1 Candidatus Hikarchaeia archaeon HikBin4 | reverse complement strand
AGTAGGAGAGGAAGTGGAATTCATAAATTAGATTTCTACCGCATCGATCTTCTTTCAACGAGAATTATGAAGGTGCGAGAGTACTAAATATATTTGGGTTATGGAATTGCCGATAACAATGGATATAATTGTATCGCCGCCAAATGTAGTTTATGGGAGTACCTATTGAGTTAGAGAAGTTAAGAAAGGGAACGGAACTTGTAAAACGTGGTTTTGCTAGTATGCAGAAAGGAGGAGTTATAATGGACGTCGTGAAGCCAGAGCAAGCTAGGATAGCAGAAGATGCAGGTGCAGTAGCAGTGATGGCATTAGAAGCAATTCCATCAGACATTCGGAAACAAGGGGGTGTTGCACGAATGGCAGATCCTGCGATAATTAAATCTATAATAAAAGAAGTTTCAATACCGGTCATGGGGAAGGCGAGGATAGGACACACCACAGAGGCTCAAATTTTAGAGTCGATTGGGGTCGATATGATTGATGAATCGGAGGTCCTCACTCCCGCTGATAGCGAATACCACATCGATAAACGAGGATTTACCACACCGTTTGTGTGTGGTGCTAGAGACCTCGGTGAAGCTTTGCGCCGAATAAATGAGGGGGCCGCGATGATAAGAACAAAGGGAGAAGCTGGAACGGGAGATGTTAATCAAGCGGTGAAGCATCAACGTGCCATTACAAGTGAAATTGGCAAACTAGGAAATGCTACACACGAAGAATGGACAGCATATGCTCGAAAAATAGGGTCACCAGTGGAATTGGTTGAAGAGACAGCAAAAATGGGTCGATTGCCGGTGGTAAATTTTGCAGCAGGAGGCATTGCTAGTCCCGCAGATGCCGCGTTAATGATACATCATGGGTGTGATGGCATATTTGTGGGTTCAGGTATATTCGGTGCAGAAGATCCGGTGAAAATGGCAAATGCGATTGTTGAAGCTGCGAATAATTGGGACAATAAGGAAAAATTGGCACAAATATCAACAGGAATAGGAAAGGGCATGAAAGGAGAAGCAAATATAGACATGCCAGAAGCTAAAAAACTACAGGGCAGGGGTATTTGAATAACGCTTAGTTAGTCTAAATATAAGTCAACTCCACCACCAATTCTAGTCTGATAAGCACGGGATTGGATGCCTTGAGAGAAGAATGCACCTACCATGGCCGAAGCCACAGCACGACTTTGTCCTTTTTTTGGGATTGCAAGAACAGTAGGACCAGATCCTCCGACGGTCACTCCGACCGCCCCGGCTTCAATAGCTGCAATTTGGACTGACTCATATCCAGTTATAAGTTTGGCCCTAGCAGGAGTTACGACAGAATCAGCCAATCCATGACCCACTAGCTCGGGGTTATTTTTTAACATCCCCACGGTCAGGGTTGCGGCACTTCCAACGGTGTGGACATGAGAACCAAGATCGAGTGATTTTGGTAAAACTTCCCGGGCGTTTCGGGTGGATATAGAAATTTCGGGAAGACATACAACAATCTCAAGATGGGCATCTACGTGAGTAATCCTGTCTTGACTAACAATCGTGAAACCACCAAGGATTGCAGGTGCAACGTTATCTGCGTGTGCTTCCCCTGATGCTGCTTCTTCCCCTTTGGCGGCGATCCAAACGAGTTCTTCTTTTGAAAGCCCCTTATCATATAAAGCATTTAGAGCAACGGCCGTTCCAGCTGCACTGGCCGCAGAGGATCCGAGTCCAGAAGCGGGCCTAATTCCTTTATTGATTGTAATATTTGCAGGTGCGTCTAAAGCTTCTGCGACCACCCCTGCAGTATTCTTTTTTGGATGGACAGGGATATACTGACTTCCGGCACCAGTGACTTTTATAGTGGTTTCTTCTGCAAGTTGAACGTGGATTATATCGGCGGGATGACTAAGAGCGATACCAAAAACGTCGAAGCCACTACCAAGGTTTGCCACAGTAGCAGGGGCCCGGACGATAACCATGACAACTATTTTTATTAGGGGAATGAAAAACCTACCGCTGTATCAATACGATTCAAAAAAGTTCTTTCCGGTGTAGAACGAAGTAGAAATAATGATTGGGATTATAGGAGGGGGTCTTGCTGGCCTTTCCGCTGCTTATTATCTACAACAAAAAGGATATCAAGTGCGGGTATTTGAGGGTGCAGAAGAAGTTGGTGGTTTGGCGGCCTCTTATGAGACGAAAGGAGATTCGATTGAAAAATTCTACCACCATCTATCAAAATCTGAGGAAACCATAGTAGAATTGGCCGAGGAATTGGGGATAGGGAGTAAAGTTGAGTGGAAAATTGGGAAAAATGCATATTATGTGGACGGGGAAATTTTCCCATTGGACACACCATGGGAGATACTGAGATATCCACATTTAACGTTGTATGATAAAATGCGTTTGACGCTTCTTACATTGGGGATAGATGCGAGGGGAATTTTTCCTAAAATTGGTGCTTATGAGGATCTAGAGGATTTTGAACACATACCGGTAGAAGATTTTGTTCGAGAACATACAACAAACAATATATTTGATAAGTTTATCACACCGCTACTAGAGGCAAAATTTGGTAAGTACAAACATCGTGTTAGTGCTGCATGGTTATTGGGGAGAATTAAATTTAGAGGTCAAAGAAATCTTTTAAAAGGAGAGATATTGGGATATATAAACGGAGGATTTGTTGAACTTATTGACACTCTCATTGAAGAAATTGGACAGGAAAACATAATTACAGGAGCGTTTGTAGAGCAAATAATTGTCAAAAATGGGAAGGTAGAGTCGATGGTAATTGATACTAAAAAAGGAAAGATAATAGAAGAGGTTGATGCAGTTATTGTCGCTACAATGCCTAGCGTTCTAGAAAATCTTACAGGGTATGAATGCCCTATTCAATTTCAAGGTGCTGTATGTGCTCTTATGAGCTATTCGGAACAAATAACTGAAACCTATTGGTTGAATATATCAGATGAATCTCGATTTGGGGCGATTATCGAACATACAAACTTTATACATCCAAGGAGATATGGGGGGGAGCATTTGGTTTACATGGTAAGCTATATTCAAGATTTTGAAGAATCAATATGGAAAATGACAGATGAAGAAATTGAAGAGTATTGGATAGAAGGGGTCGAAGAGTTAATTTCGAGTTTCGATAGAAAAAAAATCAATTGGTTCAAAGTTTCTAGGAATCCATTAACTGCCCCAATATATGAAATGGGATACATAGATAAAATCATTCCATATGATATTTCCAAAGAAGTTGGAGAAGGGATATATTATGCAGGTATGGCTAGCAAAGCTCAATATCCAGAGAGGAGTTTGAATGGGGCGATAGAAGCGGGGCGTGCATGCGCAGATTTGATCATAGAACGAAAAAGAGATTAATATATAGGAAAGTATCAAAATATTGAGTAAGTAGGTAATGAAGAGATTGTGTATAAAACTGTGAAAAAAATGACAAATACATATTGTATTGTAGGGAATGGTGTTGCAGGAGATGCGGCTGCTAGTATCATTAGAGAAAGAGATCCTAAATCAGAAGTGATCATATTTACAGAAGAGGGAAGGGCATTTTATAATAGAATATTATTAAAAGAATTTGCAAAGGGTAAATTGAGTCAAAATTCGGTCGAGATCCGTGATGAGGATTGGTATTTGAAGCGGGGGATTGATCTTAGGCTTAACACTCAAGTGATCAAGGTCAATTCGGAAAATAAAATTCTAGAGGTACATAAAGAAGAGGACCAAAAATATGATCAATTATTAATTTCGACAGGGGGCACTCCTCGGGAAATGGATGTTCCAAATAGTGGTGCAGAAGGGATACACCATTTTTGGACCATGAAAGATACGCTTGATATTAGAAATAATGCGGAAAATGCGAGTTGTGGCGTGGTCATAGGAGCAGGATTATTGGGGATTGATTTGGCCGCTATTTGTGGGGCACAAGGAATTGATAGCAAATATATTATGAGAGGAGATGGGTGGTGGAGAAATGCACTTTCGAAAGTGGGAGGGGAAATAATTCATAAATCACTAAGGGATAGAAATGTATTTCCAATATTTAATAAAGAAATCGAATGTTTTGAGGAAAGAAGAGGGAAAGTTCGGGCAGTAGTAACGACGGATGGGGAAAAGTATGAAGCGGATTTTGTAGGAGTTGCGATTGGTTTGGATTACAATATAGAATTGGTACAGGATACCGATATAGAACATAGAGATGGGATAGTTGTAGATGAGCATATGTTTACAGGTGTTGAGGGCATATATGCTGCAGGAGATATTGCAAGATATCACGATGTTATCGTGGGAGAAGAGATGCAAAATGGGTCATGGGGAAGTGCCAAAAAACAAGGATTAATTGCAGGAGAAAATATGGTTAATGGAAATGATTACAAGAAGTTTGAATGGATCCCGTCATATTCCATAACACACTTTGAGTATCCAATTATTTCATTTGGGCACCCTACAAAAGGAGAAAAATTTCTTGAAAAAAAATATGGTGAAAATGAATGGCGTCGTTTGGCATTTAAACAGGGTAGATTGATTGGAGGGGTTTTGATCGGGGATGTATCTTCACAAAGTAGATATAAGAAAATAATAATGGAGAAAATGGAACGGGTCGATCGAGAAACATCCATATTAGATAAAAAAGTTGATTTGGAAAGTATAGGTGTTAGAAAAACATAGTCGAATCATATCGAAGGTGTTTTCAATCTGAATTGTTCAAAAAGGGAATATGAGTAAGTCTCAAGGTACGATGACCCTTGCATTTGAACTATCGGCTTTAAAGGAATTAAGATCTCCTAAAGAAGCGTTCGAAGGTGCGCGTACTTGGAGTAAATATGTAGGAGTCATTACAGATGAACCGACATATGTTGTAACTAACTACACACGGAAAAAAAGGATTAGACAGGATTTTTTTTCAGGGCCTAAAGGGAAATTTGAAAGTTTAAAAAGTGTTAAATATCATTTTGACACAGATCGTCACGTGTTGATAGGAACGGGAGAAGAAGATATAGAAATGGCAAATGTGACGGGATGGGAATACATACATGTTTCAGATGCTGCCAAAAAAGCAGGATGGGAACTTGGAGAAAATACAGAACAAGAAACGATTGAAATAGAGGAAGATAGGCGTGAAGACTGGCCTTGAAGAGATATGCATATGAATGTTATTTTGTTACCTTGTGGCGTCTCAATTGATCCTCATAGAATTGATTTGGGGATGAGAGAGCTAAAGTGTGAATGTGGAGAAATACACGGGGTAGTAACTGATGTCAATCCATTGACTCGTTTTTTGCCTGAATTTTTGGTGGATTCACTTGAAGAAATAATAGAAGTTGCAGATTCAGAAAAGTGGGGGGAATTTGGAATGACTCATGTGATGGGATTGGTAATGGAAGATTTCTCAGAAGAAGTAGTCTTTTTTGACGCTAGTGGGGACGGATATCTTGGTTATTCGGGGCTCTGGATTTCAATTTTTGATGCCTGGAGACTGCACGAGATAATAGTAGAATTGATAATAGAGATAATGGAACATGCCATGAGTCATTCAAATGACGAAAATGCGATGAGTGATTTCGAAGAAAAA
>WTZT01000045.1 GCA_009889685.1 Candidatus Hikarchaeia archaeon HikBin4 | reverse complement strand
TCGGTTGAAACTTGAAATCCTGCTGCGATATATTGTGGTTTTTCCCATTCAGTTGCCAGGCGGCACTTGGTAACTAACTTATCATAATTATCAGCAGTCCAAGTTGCCAAATCGCAAGGCACTCCAACTTGTTCAGAGAGGTTTGCGTAAATTTTTGCGTGTTTTACTTCGTCTCGGATTTGTTCACCTAGTCCAACGATTAGATCCCTATCACGGTCATAAGGGTCCCCTATATCATATATCTGAGTCATTTGCCTTGCAGGGGGTAAACAGCCGATATAGAACTCCCTCCAAGCTTGAGATGCAAACTGTTTTTGCATCATTGCGAGTGGACCTCCCAATGAATCGAAGTATTCATCTGTGAAGTACTTCTCAACTGCATTTTCCATTTTTATGCGATATTCTTCCGCGAAATCGTTCACGAATGTCGCTATAGTAGGTAAATCTGAAGACATGGTTACATTGTGGAGTTCGGTGGCATTAAATCAAATGGTTTGTGCAGATAGAGTTCACCAAACGGATTGTAAAAAAAGATTGGTGTCTATTTCAGTTCCAATTCCACTTTCAACTGCACGATCGTACACTACTTTTCCGACGGCTGCGAATTGCATTCCAATCCCAATGTTATTGAGAAATAGAGTAGTTTCATCAGAAATTAGATTTCTATTTTCAGAGATAAGAGAAGAGATATCTTGGGCAGCAGTTATATCAAAATTGGGAATGGTCCATTTTTCAGTGAGGTTTTGGGCAAAATCCGAAAATCGGGGGGCATAATTGTGAGGGCCAGAAGGGAGTTGGGTTGTTGCGACTGCTATACGATCTACTTTGGAAAATGCATCGCCTGGAATTTCTGGATTTTTGATCGCGCTTACATGCATTTTGGGTTCTATCCAAGATGCATCAAATATAGGCTGCATTGCATTGGAAGCGCATGCAAGAATATTAGTTCCAGATATTGCTTTTGTAGGTTCATCCACCGGGATAACAAGGGGATCCAATTTATCATCCCATTCTTTGGCGAAGGCTTGGCGGTTTTTTGCAGTGGGGCAATACACATTTACTTGTTCGAGGTCAAATATTTCGGCGAAGGCTTCGATTTGTCCACCAGCGTGTCGGCCTGCACCGAGCAAACCCATTGTATGGACATCTAAAGAAGATATCATGTATTTAGCTCCAAGAGCATTCGTGGCCCCGACACGCATTTTACTAGCATAGCCATCGGGAATGATTAATAGTGGTTCGTTTGTTTCGATATCATATATTTGGACATATTCTACATATTTTTTGTCTCGGGCCATTCCTATCTTGAATTTTCGACCCCCTTCCCAGCGGATCCTATCAGATTGGATGCGGAGGGCAGATACGCCGAAATCCTGTATAACTCCGGACATGATTTTGTAAACATAAGCATCGTTTGGACCAAGAGGAAGTATCATATCAGATCGGGGAATGCTAACAACCCGTCCGGCGGCATCTGCCTTATATGCTAGTTCTAACGCTTCGATGGAAGAGCTCATATCTAAACATTGTTCAACCTCAAGCTCGGAGAGGAAAATTACCATACGGAGAGATTATTCTTAGTAGAGTAAAAAGTAGTAGGAATAGAAAAGAAACTTTACAGAATAAAGGAAAAATTTAACTTGGAGAAGTGCCATGATAAGAATGCGTTCCGAAGTCCCCATTGGAGTTTGTCTAAAATGGACACGATGAAAATATGGAGAACCCCGGTACGCTATAGTCCCGGAACAGGGTCTTCCATCTGAGGCGGCGTGAAGCCAAGCGATGATGTTGGAGGTTAGTTTCTGGGAAATACTTGTAAAAAAGAAAATTGGATTCAGATACGGAATGGTTCTTAGAGGGATTAGAAGGTAGAAATGGTTTTTCACATAGAGACCCAAGAGCGGATATGGAAATGCGGTACCTCGAAAAGATGGGGGAGGACCAACGTGAAGTTGTATTCAAACGGTATCAAGTGAGTCAAGAAATACAGAAAACGGTTCGTACTATTATTGATAATGTAAGAGAGCAAGGAGATGATGCACTTAGAAAATATGCATTAGAATTTGATAAAGTAGAAGTAAAAGAAATAGACATCACGCAAGAGGCGAAAAAAGCATATGAAGCAATTGATGAAGAGTTAAAACTAGCCATAAAAAAAGCGGCGGAAAACATTGAGGCATTTCACAAAAGCCAAGTTAGAGAAGATTGGGTTGGGAATTTTGATGGTAGAGAAATGGGACAAAGGTTTCGGCCGATAAATAAAATTGGAGTATACGTTCCGGGAGGTACGGCCGCATACCCATCTAGTGTGTTGATGGCCATAATTCCGGCAAAAGTTGCGGGTGTGGGACACATCGCCGTTGTGACACCTCCAGCAGAAAAATTGAATCAAGTTACACTAGCTGCAGCATATATTTCAGGCGCGGATAAGATCTATGCTGCAGGAGGGGCACAAGGGATTGCTGCACTTGCATATGGCACGCAAACAATTGATCCAGTTGACAAAATTATAGGTCCGGGGAACCAATGGGTTGCCGTGGCCAAGAAAGAAATTAGAAGTGATGTGGAGATAGAGTTTGTTGCAGGTATAAGTGAAATTTTGATTATTGCAGATTTAACTGCAGATCCAAGAATTGTTGCAGCCGATTTGATTGCACAAGCTGAACACGATGGAAATGTTGCTGCGTTGGTGGTAACAGATAGTGAAGAACTATCAAAAGGAATTATAGAAGAGACGAAAGTGCAAACTAAATTATTAGATAGAAGGGATATAATAAATCAAACTCTAGATAACGCATATAGCGGAATTATTTTGGTAAAAAGCATGGAGATCGCAGCAGAATTTGCAGAAGAATATGCTTCAGAACATCTCTCTATTCAAACTTCAGAGGAGAACGAAAAGATGCTCTTAGAAAAAATCAGTAATGCAGGAAGTATATTTGTAGGGAGGGACACCCCGGTTGCTGCAGGAGATTATGCATCGGGGACTAATCATATTTTACCTACAAATCAGGGTTCTCGCGTTACAGGAGGAGTTTCGGTGGATACATTCACCAAAGTTTCTACGATACAAAGACTCGATAAAACAGCGTTGGGGAAAATTAGAAAAATCATAACCACAATTGCTAGATCGGAAGGATTGGACGGCCATGCAGAAAGTATAGAGCGCCGATTTGATTAGTAAAACTGATCAACTTGTAAAAAGTTTGTCCCTGCCCCATATGCAGTCTCTGCATCTGTTTTTTCGTTTCCTATGAATAATGTATTTCCAGGAAAGAGTTCAAGATCTTCAATACACTTTTGTAGTGGGAGAGGATTGGGTTTGTCCTCGAACGTAGATTCTCTAGTGATGAACGAATCAAAATGGACATTGAATTTTTCAGCGATTTCTTGAGAAGCTATATGGGAATTTTTTGTGCATAAACCAACTGGACAATTTAAATTGGGAATGACGTCGAGCAAGGGCAATGGGACTGCATTTTTGGTGCCATCGAATTCGTGGGAAGCCAATAGATCAAGAAGATCTTCATAAAGGCCATGTTGGCGAGCTAGTTCATAAATAGGAGCGTGATTATTTCTATCTGCTCTAAAAGAAAATGGATTGATGGAAGAAGGGAAAAGATCACGTATTTGAGTTCTAACAGATTCCCAATCTACGTCGAGATTGGTTAGAGTTCCATCTAAATCAAAGATCACTCCGTCGAACTTATCAAGGTAATTTAAACTAGCTTTTAACTCATAAGTCCATAGGTTATCTGCGGCAGATATATGAACCAAATCTCCATCGTTGAGAGAGAATAATTTCCGTAAAGAAATGGGTGCGATGAATTCAAATTTGGATTTTGGATAGTTATCGGCTAAAGGACGAATAAGAGCCGCTTTGATTCCACTGATAGAACAAGAATGTAACTCGATCCCATCGCAATTATCCAAAGCATTTTCGATGTCATGTACGATAGTAGAAGTTAGAGATATGGTCGAGACCATCTGAGTTAAATTTAGTGTACCAGGGAAGGGACAGAAAGATAAATGGGAGAACAAGAGCTCATCGAGATCGGAAATTAAGATATTAGCAACTCCATTTCCAGACTCCAATTTTCCATGCATGCACTAATAATGTATCTTTAAATGATTTAAACAAAGGGGATTGAAGAAACAAGAGATGTTTTAAAATACGAACATGTTTAATGTGATGGCTGCCTCATGTGAAATTATGCCAACAGTTCCGGAAATCGCGGCGCATGAAAGAAATGGGCCTCCGATTACCATGTTAACTGCATATAATAAGCCGATAGCCGAGATAGCAGACTCTATCGGAATAGACATCATTCTTGTGGGAGATAGCGTGGGGAATACGGCGTTAGGATATGAAACAACATTACCGGTTACAATAGAAGAAATGATTAGCCATACAGCTGCGGTTGTTCGGGGGGTGAAGGAAGCCCTAGTTGTAACAGATTTACCATTTCTTTCAGTGGGGGTGGAAGAATCGGTTTCGGTTATGAATGCAGGTAAGATGTTGAAAATGGGAGGATCAGACGCCGTGAAAATAGAAAGTGGACCTCATACGGTTGATATTACAAAAAGGATGGTTGATATAGGGATACCAGTCATGGCACACGTTGGGTTGGTACCTCAAAGAATTCGACAAATGGGGGGATATTATCAACAAGGAACGGATGAAAATAGTGCACAGAAAATAATGGAACTGGCGATAGAGCACGAAAACGCAGGGGCTTTTGCGATTGTATTAGAACATATGCCATCCGACATTGCCAAGAAAATCACACAAAAATTGGAGATTCCAACGATAGGTATTGGCGCAGGTCCACATACACGTGGGCAAGTTCTAGTGGTAGATGATGTCATTGGTCTCTCGGGTTCAATGCCTCCATTTGCTAGGAAATTTGGTAATGTAAAAGTAGAAATTTCAAACGCAATTAAAAAATATCGAGAAGAAGTTATTTCCGGAGATTTTCCACCATAAAACCTAGGCTAAAAGTACAGTTAGGGGGTGAACTAAGGAGGGGACCACAAAACAAGCTTTATTTTACAAAGTATACGCAGTAATACGTTTTTTAATCGGAATATTTATATACTAGATAAATGGATCATAACATGAAGGATAAAAAATGGAATTTATTGTAAAACAAGTGCCCCAAAAAGACGCAGGCAGGGGTCTAGTGTTTATTGGCCGGGGAGATTTCTCAGGGTTGGGCGTGCAAGAAGGAGATTATGTATCCATAAAAGGTACGGAGTCTCCAAAAAATCCAGTAGTGGGAAAAGTATTCCCAGGATATGCAAGTGACTCAGAGCAGAAAATTATTCGGATGGATGGAGGATTGAGACATGCGGCGAATGTGGGAATTGATGAAAGGGTAAATATTGAAAAAATCGAAGTCAAAGATGCAGAAAGTGTTAGTACAACAATTCCAAAACATGTCAAGATAGTTGGAGGAGATCATAGAGGGATCGAGCAGATAGTGGGGGCCCGATTGAAAGGAAGGGCAGTTAGTGTGGATCAAACAATACCTATCAATTTTAGTATATTCTACACGGGAGTGAGAGTGCCAGTAATTATTGCGGCAACAAAACCCAAAGGGCCAGTACAAGTCACAGACGAGACGGTTATAAAGTTTTCAATAGATAGAGAACTGGGTGGTGCAAAACAAGAAGTTCCAGGCGTGAACAAGAAGTTTTCAGGCATGACATACGAAGATATAGGAGG
>WTZT01000044.1 GCA_009889685.1 Candidatus Hikarchaeia archaeon HikBin4 | reverse complement strand
AAAATTCTTCCTCGGCCCCCATCACGTCAGATCTAAAGATTGTGATACAGTAAATTATCCCAAAAATGAGTGTGAAAAGCAATAATTGGAGATTACTTAAATCGATCCTAATAGATAGTATGTAAACTAACGAAGCCATTAAGGTAGCGACGATTCCAATTTTAATAACGGGTTTGGATATGGGATGAATTCCAGTTATCCAATAGAGTTCGAGGGAATGAAGTAAATTGAGGCATATGTACGAGATGGTTGTGGCTACTGCGGCCCCAATAAAGGAATATTGAGGAATGAGAATTAGATTCAAGAATATATTGAGAATTCCAGCTGCAGTAGTATTTGCCAAAATATATTTGGTTTTTCCAATAGCTAGTAAAGTTGACTCGTTCACCCCAGTGAGGATATGGAAAAGAAAACCAAGCGAGAGGATTGAAAGTCCGACACTTGCGACGACATAATCATGCCCGAAAAAGAATTGGATAAGAGCATCAGGGAAAAAGAAAAGAGCTAGGAAGATGGGAAATGTAGGAATGAAAATCCACTTAGTTATCACGAGATACATTTTGCGCATTCGTAAAGATTGGTTTTGAGCATGTAACTCAGAGAGCGCAGGCATGGAGAGAAATGTGAAAGAGTTAAGAAAGATCATAAGTAGTGCAGATAGAGGATATATGACAGCGTAGAGTCCTACTTCTGTGGCAGGTTGGAAGTAAGCTAGAAGGAGTGTATCTGCATCGACGAATAATAAAGCCATCATGGTGGAAATTGCCAAAGGAATAGAGAAAGGGATTAAGTCTTTGAAATGATAGGCTGGGGTAACTTTATGGAACATTTGAGTGTAACGATATAGTACGTAAACTCCAACGAGTGCTGCAGTAGCATATGCTAGTAAATAGGCCCATGCTACTTTGACTGCGGACACCCCAACTATAATAACAATGATTATCAGGATAAATCGTGCAGAGGGGAGAACTATATTTTGAATGAAAACGGCAGGTGATGCTCTTTTTTCCCCTTGCATACTCCCTATAACCATCCGAATAAATGCTGCAAATGGGACTGCGCCTGCGAATACTTTTAAAATGGGTGAAAAGGAGGGATTTGAGAACACATTAATTGCGATATAATCTGCAAAAATGAATAGACAAAATGCGACAATCAAAGATGTTACAGTGGTGATAGAAAATGCCGAGATTAAAATGCCACGTTTGTCAGAAGATTGTTTGAACCGGGGCAGGTATCGTGCAATGCCATGGTGAAGTCCTAAAACAACAAACGTCGTAGAGATAGAAAGGATTATTATGCCGACAGAAACGATTCCGTAATCATATACCCCCAAATAACGGGCCATGAATATTTTTGCTATGAAAGCGATTCCAAGTTCAAAAATAGTCCCTAATAAAACTAAGCTGCTTCCAGATACAATAGAAACGGAATCGGAGGGCCGGGGCATTGGTACAAATGAATCTGCTAAGAGGATTAGCGTTTTGGTTAGTAAAAATAATGGATGGGGATGAATGGAATTCGAAAAAGCTTATATGCTTGATAATGGAAGACTTGCCAGTATGAAGCTTCCATTCACAATTTTTGAAGATGTGGAGAGAGATCAAATGGAAGTAGGAGTGATAGGAGCGGGGAAAATAACAGAGAGAATACATATACCCATTCTATTAGAATATTCAAAAACGATCGTGAAATATGTCGCGGATATAGACGTAGATAGAGCAAATAAATTGGCCAAAATATGCAAATGTGATGCGATTGAAGTGGGAGAGGAGATGAGAAAGTTACCCGAATGTGATATTGTTCTTCTTGCAATACCTGTTGGTGTTAGACGCCCTTACATAGAAGAATTTTCTCGGAGGAAAACGCCGATTTTTGTAGAGAAACCATTTGCGAAGAATATTGAAGACCACCAAGAATTTGTTGAGTTAAACAATAAGATGGTTTGTAATTATATGAGAACGTGGTTCTCGTCGACAAAACAAGTAAAGGAGATCGTCTGTTCAGGGGTATTTGGACCTCTTAAAAGTGTTAGAATTCAAGAGGGATTAGTCAATAGTTTGGGGATAGGAAAGAAGCATTATAGGAATGATATTGGGTTGGCAGGAGGGGGTGTATTAATGGAAAGTGGGTGTCACACTATTAGTCAAATTGTGGACATATTGGAAGGATACGACATAACTGTCAAAAAATCCGATATAATTTGGAAAGATGAATTAGACGTAGCAGTAGAGGTGGTAATGGTAGCTAGCAAAGATTCAAATGTCAAAATTGAATATCAAGCTAGTCGTGTTGAATCATTTGAGTCAGAGGCAGAATTTGAATTCCAAAATGCGTGGGTTAGATTCGACCACACTGGATCAAATGAGAGATTAAGAGTATATGCAAATGGGCTGGAAGACCCACTTGTAATAGAACCAGGAAATTATGCCACATCATTCGGGGAGGGGGTGTTTTTAAAGTGGGCAGAATTCATCCAACAAATTTGGTCTGATGCAGAAATGAATACGAATCAAATGACGGGGATGAAAGTGACAGAGGTCATTACAGGGATTTATAAAAAAGCGAAGGGGGGAAAGAAAATATGAAAGTTGGTTTGGTAAATGCGATCGGGTTGAATTCTGCAGATGCGATGTTGGAAATGGAGTTAGGCATACTACTTCAAGCAGAAGGAATAGAAGTGGTTCCAATCATACAAAGTGAGATTGGTTCCGCGATGATAGTAAACAGAGGTTTTTCATATAAAGTTGCAGATATGACTATAGAAGAAGATGCATCAGAGGCATTGTCAGATATAGATATAGTCTTATTTGTAAAAGAAGCCACGCCAAATGCACCACATGGTCAGCCGAAAATGGCACGTAGGATTAATCAGAAAATAGTTGATAATTTGGTAAAATATTCGAAGAGAAATGCAGTTATTATTTATATTAGTTCGATAAGTGCATGGGGAGGAAAATTAGCGGATAGATATCAGCAAGATCTACTTGTCAGAGAGAAACGATTTGTAGAAAAGCGGCTGCAAAAAAAATATTCTATTTGGAATCGAAAATATAAAAATCAAAAAAGGGCATACATATTGAGGGTTGGTCATGTGATGGGAAGAATGCAAAAACAAACGAATGAGTTAGAAAAAATGCTAGAGAAAGAAGAAGAGGTGTACATCGATGCAAAGGGAGATTTAGAATCAAATGTGGTTCATATAATGACAGTTGTCAGGGCGATATTGATGTGCCAAAATGAAGAGATTAAACCGGGGAGGTATACCGTGGTGAACTCTCCTCAGTGGTCCTGGAAGGACGTTATGGAATATTATTCCCCAGAAGGAACGAAGGTGAAATTTTATGGAGCAGGAGGTGTGGAAAAGAAATCAATTAAAGATAAGATGATGTCAAAGATATGGAAAATGGCAGAAACACAGAAGCAGCGATTGGTTCCCCTGTTGACATATATGGCAGAGGAGAGAAATATTCAAGTGGTTAATAAGCACCTTAGAGGGGAAAGTAAAGGAGAAATGAATAATCTTAAAGACAAAGTAGGAATTCAATTGGATATATTTTCATACAATCCCGCCCCTGGAAAAATTCCAGAAATAGATCTAGAAGAGCTATTACCAAAATATGAAAAGATTATAAGTGAAAAGAAATAGAGTGAGTAATTTTCTTTAAAAAATAAGAAAATAGCAGTCATAATCAATATTTAATTTCAAATTAAAATTTATTAAATTAAATAAAAAATAATACTAAATTAATAAGAAATATCTGTGAATAATAGGAAGGTTTAAATCGATTAAGGGCGAGTAATGAACCACAGTTATGGCTACAGTAGAAGTTAAAAATTTAACAAAACGATTCGTTAGCGGGGGTGGGAGCGTCGTAGATGCGGTAAAAAATCTTAGTTTCAGTGTAAACGAAGGAGAATTATTCACATTACTTGGACCATCTGGATGCGGAAAAACAACAACACTTCGGGCCTTAGCGGGATTTGAAAATATAACGGAAGGGCAGATAAAACTGTTTGGGAACGTTGTTTCCACATCAGATTTAAATGTACCTCCAGAGAGGAGAGGGATTGGTTTTGTATTCCAATCTTATGCCGTTTGGCCACATATGACAGCAAGAGAAAACATCTTGTATGCTTTGAAGAATCAAGAGTATGAAAAGGAGAGGAGAGAGGATCGAGTGCAAGAAGCTTTGTCCCTTGTTGGGTTGTCAGGAGGGAACGTAGAGGATAGATATCCATCAGAGTTGTCGGGCGGTCAGCAGCAGCGTGTTGCGTTTGCCCGGGCCATATCTTATGAGCCAAAGTTGCTTTTGATGGACGAGCCATTGTCCAATTTGGATTTCCAACTACGGAAAAGAATGAGACAGAGTATACTAGATATTTTGGACGAGATCAAGATTACTACAGTGTATGTTACACACGATCAAGAAGAAGCATTTGAAATTTCTGATGACATCTGTGTAATGAAAGATGGAGTCAAGATGCAACAAGGCACTCCAGAGACACTATATGAATCTCCAAATTCACCGTTTGTAGCAAATTTCATAGGCGAAGCGAATGTATTTAATGTAGAACTTAGTTCTAAAACTAAAACGTCTGCGACTGCTGTGATTACAACGGGAGATCAAAAAATAGAGATGGTTTGTCGGCACGAGGGTAAGACGGAATTGAATAATCCGGTGATTGTGATTAGACCAGAGAGAATATACATAGAATTGGTCAGTAAAGCTGGAAAAGGGTCCAGATACGACAAAACAAGTGAAACCAACCAATATTCCGGAAAAATTACACACAAGATATTTAGAGGTGCTTCGGTGTACTATGACGTCTTGATGGGAAGCAATACGACGGTTCAGATCAGATCTTCGCAAAGTAAGCTCGAAGTTGGGCAAAATGTGAAGATAACGATTGCTAAACAAGATGCACTCGTAGTACAAGGTGCCACGTAATCAATTGGAATTGGATAAATTATTTTTGAATAATTAAGAAAAATCAAGGAGCTTTTAGGAATAATTCGCCTTTCTTTTCAACTATTTCGAATGTACTCAAAGTTACTTCGGGATCTCCACAATGGGCACCAGTGGAAAGATCAAACTCCCAACCATGCCAGGGGCAAGAGATAGTAAGATCAGTTTCGGAGAAAGATTCAACAAGTCGTTTTCCCGCGCCCATAAATGTTGCCTCGAGTTTTGGAAGAACTACACCTTGTCCAAGAGGACCTGATTGGTGAGGACAAGTTGCTTCGATTGCATAATAAGATTCACCTACATGTAAGACGGTTACAGGAGTATCTCCGACATTTACTGTTTTTCGTGCCCCTTCGGGGAAGTCCACTAAAGAACAGACAGGTATCAAAGTCATATTCCAAATATCCTCTCTGCTGTTTTTCCAAGGATCATGCCTTGTTCGGAATCACTTAAAAAGTCCATATTCGTGATGACGCTTGGACGATCATAATCCCAATGAGGATAATCTGAAGCATACATGAGGCGTTCTGGGCCACCAATCATATCGATGATTTGTTTGAGATATTCAGGATTGTCTGGTGATTCTAGTGGTTGAGTGCCATAATAAAATTCTTGCATGTATTTAGATGGTTTTTTGGTCAAGAGAGGAGCTTCAGATTGGCGTTTCATATATTCGGCATCGAGTCTGTGCATCATCAGAGGGACCCAGAAGATTCCAGATTCTTGAAATACTATATTAAAATTTGGATATTTTTCAGGGACCCCTTGAACGACTAAACTTACAATTTGT
>WTZT01000043.1 GCA_009889685.1 Candidatus Hikarchaeia archaeon HikBin4 | reverse complement strand
TTGTCCAGGAGGACCTGCATCAGAATTTTCATCCCCGCAAAGCTATACAGGACATGAACCTGCCGCCGCGCGGGGGAAACAGACTGATTATGACCCATATGGTCAAGTGACTCTTCGGTTAGAACAATTTAGAACAATTGGTCATCCAGTAGATAAAGCTGAATTGATCCTTATGGGAGGGACTATGACAGCTAGATCAGCAGATTACCAGGAATGGTTTGTTCGCCGAGCTCTCGAGGCCATGAATGACTATGATTTATCAATAGCACCATCACTGGGGGGAGATAGAAAATTTGTTCAGGAAAATCCTCAATTCAAATATCTTGAAGATGTAATTTCAGTGAATGAAACTGCAGATATTAGATGCATTGCAATGACGTTTGAGACTAAACCAGATTGGTGCAATCACGAACAAATAGATCGTATGCTACGTCTTGGGGGAACTAAAGTTGAATTGGGAGTTCAAACTACCTTTGAACATATCAATCATGCGATGCACAGAGGGCATGGAACTACAGAAAGTGTAGAATCAAATCAAAGATTGAGAGATTCGGGTTTTAAAGTTGGATTTCACATGATGCCGGGGCAACCAGGGATGTCCTATGACATGGGGATAGAAGATTTTGTTCAATTATTCACAGACCCTATATGGAAACCGGATTATTTGAAGATATATCCAACTCTAGTGGTCAAAGGTACGCGCACGTATGACATGTGGAAAAGAAAAGAATATGAACCATTAGACAATGAGAAAGCGGCGAGGTTGGTTGCGGAGGTGAAATCAATGATTCCTAGATATGTCAGATTGCAGAGAGTGCAACGAGATATTCCAGCTAATTTTATTGAGGCGGGAGTTTGGAAGTCTAACCTTCGTCAATTGGCGTTAGAGCATATGAAATTAACAGGGAAATCTTGCAAGTGTATTCGGTGTAGAGAGGCCGGATTGAACTCAAAAACACCTCAAAATCTTGAGATGAAGGTATTAGAATATGAGGCTGCAGGAGGGATTGAGAACTTTATTAGTATAGAAGATTTTGACCAAGACATTCTAGTTGGTTTTTGTCGTTTAAGATTTTCAGAAACACCTGCGCGTTTAGAATTAAAAGATGCAGGAATTTTGCGAGAACTCAAAGTATATGGGAATGAGATAAGCCTCATAGAACGTGGAGAGAAAATAGGCCCGGGAGAATGGAAGAATGGGTTCCAACATAAAGGACATGGAAAGGCGTTAATGGAAAAGGCAGAAGAGATGACAGTAGATGCAGGTTATAGCAAAATTGCAGTTCTTGCAGGTATCGGAGCGAGGGAATACTACAAACAAAAATTGGGATATTATCAAGATGGACCATACGTCTCTAAATGGTTATGTTAAAACCTATTAGAAGTTACATGAAACTTTAAGTACAACGATAGGGATTTGTTTGTTAATCTCCGAAGAGAGGTTATGGATCCAAAACGAGAGATATCTGGTGTTGATATTCGATCTCTTGTACGAGAATTTGAAGCATATAAAGGGTCTATTTTTGATAAATCGTACTGTTATGGAAAAGAATTGGTACGGTTTAGAATGCGGAAACCGGGAGTGGGAAGAAATGAACTTCTGGTAGGAATTGGAAACACAAAAAGCATCCATTTTGCTGCGATAGATAACGTTCCAAAGGCACCAGATAAAGCGATCGATTTTGCTATGAAGTTGAGGAGTAAATTGCGGGGGAAGCGTTTGAAGGGAATTGAACAATATGGGTTCGATAGAGTTTTAAAAATTATTTTTGAAGGGAAAGAAAATGAAATATTGGTTGTTGCAGAATTATTTGGGGATGGTAATTTGTCCATCGTAGGTGGAGATAATAAAGTGTATGAATGTCTAAGAACTGTGAGACTTCATTCTCGAACGGTTGCTTCGGGAAGGGATTTTGAGTTCCCCCCACCCCGGGTTGATCCATTCACACTAGATTATGGTTCATTTGTGGATTTAATGGACACTTCTGAGTCGGATTTAGTTAGAAGTCTTGCAACTCAAATAAATTTCGGAGGTACGTATGCAGAAGAACTTTGTCTTCTTTCATCAGTGGAAAAACAATGTTTGATTTCTTCGGTAACTCAATCGGATTATGAGAGAATCTATGAAGAAATAACGAAATTGGGCGATAAAATAAGAAATGGAAAAATCCAACCAAGAATATATTATGAAGAAGAAATTGAAGTGGATGTCACTCCATTTTCGCTAGCATTGTATGAGCATTTAGACTGCGATACATTTGATACGTTCAATTCTGCAATAGATAATTATTTTTCAAATGGGAAGTTAGAAATCTCAGACGAAAATGAAGAAGTTGGAGAAGAAGTATTAGATAGATATGAACGAATTATAGCATCTCAAAAAAGTGCTCTCAAACAATTTTCACAAGAAGCTCGATCGATCAGAGAGGGTGTAGAACTACTGTATTCAAATTATGGTGTTGTTGAAGAGGTAATGGAAGAGGTCCGTCAGGGTTTAGAAAGGGGGGAGCAATTTGAACAGATTGGAAAGAGAATGGAAGCATCTGAGAGGTCTAAAATTGTGGAATTAGTTGGGATGAATCAGATAGAAAAAATGGTTGAAGTTCGAATTGAGGGGATCAAAATTGTTCTTGATCCGTGGAAAAATATCGAGCAAAATGCGAGTTTAAATTACAATCTTGCAAAAAAAGTTGAGGGGAAATATGCAAGAGCAAAAGATGCTATTTCGGTGAAAAATGAGGAGCTCAATAAAGCAAAAACCGATAAAAATAAATCGGATTTGGAGGGAGGTACTGGGGCAGAAATAAAGATACAAAATAATTGGCTATCCCGGACTTCCATACCGATAAAAAAATCTAAATATTGGTTTGATCGATTTCGATGGTTTAGAAGTTCAGACGGGTTTTTGATTATAAGTGGGAAAAATGCAGATCAAAATGAAGAACTGGTAAAGAAGTACATATCTAAAGGGGATAGAATATTTCATACACAAACTCCAGGGGCACCAATTACTATTTTAAAGGCCTTCGAACCGGGGGAGTCTCCAAAGGAAATAGAAATACCAGAAAAAAATCTACTCGAAGCCGCAAAATTCGCACTATCGTGTTCGTCTGTATGGAAAGAGGGTCGCCGAACAGATGACGTTTATATGATTACTAAAGATCAAATTAGTAAGACTCCAGAAAGTGGGGAATACCTGACTAAAGGATCTTTTGTTGTCCGGGGTAAACGGACTTATTTTAGAAATATGGAAATTGGTTTTGCGATAGGAGTCACATGCGCTCCAGAAACTAGGGTAATCGGGGGGCCACCTTCAGCAGTAATCCCAATATCAGTTCTATCAGTAGAGATAGAGCCAGGTCAGTTTTCGCGAGAAGATGTTGCTAAAAAGATTTATCGTCATTTCTGTGAGAGTTTTCGGGACGGGACGTTTGTCAGAAAAATCACAGGTCCAGACGAGATATCCCAGCTAATACCGGCAGGAAATAGCACAATGATAGAGTGAAAAAATACTGCATCGGCATGTCTATACTGAAAGACTGTCTCTGGATAGCATCGGATGGCATTGCTTTCTATTGAATTTTATGTGCTTGCAATTTTATGTGCTTTTTTCAGAGGGATTGACCCTATATTTGCGAAACGAGGTCTAGAGAGTGGGGGAACTTGGATGCAAAACACATTCCAAACACTCGTGGTTCGAACTGTGCTTGCGTGGGCCGTGTTGATAATTATTTCAAATGGAAAACAGATGATGGAGGGAATTTCGATTCCCACAATATTGCTTTTTGTTTTTGCAGGAGTGATTGCAGCAGCAATGGGACAACTTAGTTATTACAAAGGAATAGATCGGATGGGGGCTAGCGTTTGTGCAACCATTACAAATTCCCGTCCTCTTTTTGCGGTATTGTTGGCAGTTGTGTGGCTTGGGGAAAATATGACAGTATCAGGGATGATTGGAGTGGTTTCGATAGTGATGGGTGTTGTGTGTATAACAAGATCCAAGAGTGGAAATATTACTGGTTGGAAAAGAAGTGACATAATATTTCCTCTTTTTGCAGCTGTGGCATTTGCTACAGGGAATGTGATTAGAAAATTTGGGTTTATGGAAGATGCTGCAATTACTGCCATTCAAGCTCTCGCTATTAACGACCTTGCAGCATTAATTGCCGTGGGAATATATGGGGTGGCGATGGGAAAAGGCAGAGAACTAGCTGTAGGGAATAGAGAAAGTTATCGGAATTTTGGGTTAAGTGGTGTGTGTGTTTTCCTAGCGATGTTTACTCTCTATGAAGCTTTAATTAGAGGTCCGGTTTCTGTTGCAGATCCCATACTAGGGACTGGACCCTTGTTCACAGTGATAGTTGCTGCAAGTGTATTGAAGAAGATTGAAAGAATTACAAGGGGATTTATTATAGGGACGGTGTTGATAATTGCAGGTGTAGTTCTGCTTTCTTCGATGCCGTAATTGTGGTCAATTAATTTAAGTTCTTAAGAACTGATCTACAATATCCACACCGACGTTCTTGCCGTACTCCATGAGTAATTTTTGGGTTAGTTCTCCAGGGATGACATCTCCTATGGATATTCCGTCAATGGAAGAAATGGGAGTGATTATTCTAGAAGTGGAAGTAAAAAATGCTTCTTCTGCAGAGTAGGCATCTTCTAATGTTAAATGTTTTTCCTCAATTCTCAATCCTATCTGTTTGGCCAAGGTGATGATTTTTTTTCTAGTGATACCAGGCAAGATATTTTGTATAGGTGGTGTTTGGATGGTATTGTCTTTAACTATGAAAAAATTTGCATAGATGCTTTCTGAAATATTTTCATTATAGTCTAGGAGCAAAGGTGATGCATCTGGTTCTATGGACTTTACTTCTTTGTCGGCTATGACGAAATGCATTCTAGATCTATGTTTGATCGTTGCGGGGAGAGATTCTGAAGGAATTTGTTTGATAGTAGAGGTTCTTACTTTTTGACCTTCAGTGAAGAATTTGGCATGTTCTGTGAAATTGATTGTAGAACAGTGTATGAGCAAACGAGAGGGAGGATAGTCATCAGTGTCGGGAAGGTTGAAAGTCCAGTTTCCGATAACATAAGTAATAATTAAGAATTCGTCTTCTGGCGCTACCAAAAGAGTGTTTTTTTCCACTAAATGTGACAAGATGGTTTGGATATCCGAGGGAGAGATATCAATATCTATATTCGCCTCAGAGCATGAATTGACGAGGCGAGAAATATGGTCAGATGCCCCATGGAGTTTTTTCCCAAAGGTTCGAATTGTATCACTAACGCTATAACCCCACATTTGTGCAGTATCAGATACGCCGAAGAGGGGTTGAGACTCAAGAAGATAATCCCCATCGAAATACATGAAGAGATCGAGTTTTTCCCTATTTTGATTCATTCTACGTTTGTGTCTGACAACGGGGAAGCAAAATATTTTCGAGTTGCGATACAGTAAATGGCGGAGAAAGTCTCAAAAGATATATTGTTTAGCGAATGCTCAATATCACATGGAATCGAAAGCAGCAGTATTACATGAACCTACTGAAAGTCATGATTTTTTAGGAGATCTACCTGCAAAAATAGAGATAATTGATGTGTCAGAACCAATAGGAGAAGAAGTTCTCGTTAAAATTGAAGCTGCGAGTTTATGTCATACGGATGTTTCTTGTGTCGTGGGAGAAACCGGAGAACCAAAACCGGTAGTTTTGGGCCATGAAGGTGCAGGAATTGTTGCTGCAATTGGTGATGAAGTGACAACAGTTGAAGTTGGAGATCATGTAGTTCTTGGGCGAATAGCATGTGGGAAATGTATACGGTGTAGAATTGGAAAATCCAATTTATG
>WTZT01000042.1 GCA_009889685.1 Candidatus Hikarchaeia archaeon HikBin4 | reverse complement strand
TGCCCCATAAGGTCCTGACTCTTCATTTGATTCAATAATTTCGCAAACGAGAGTCCTAGGCATTTCCCAAGCAGAGATAACAGAATAGTCGGCTAAATTTGGGTTTAAGGGAATGCCACGATCAAGTTTGACCTCGGAACAAAGGGCAAATTCAATTCCTTGGGAGATTGCACCTTCTAACTGACCTTCTACCATTTTTGGGTTAATGGCAAAACCAACATCTTGCGCAGCGACATAGGAAAGAATGTCCACATGCCCTGTCAATGCATCAACTTCTACTTCGACAAAATGTGCCCCGTATGCAGGTGGATTAAGCTCAGATTCGGCGAAACCAGTAGAGACCAGGGATTCTTCAAAGAGATCTGAAAGTAATATGTTGTGAGATCCAAAGGATATAGAATTGTTAGCAATAGAGACATCTGTATGCTGCCCAGGGTCATAGGAGAGAGGGAGAATGGTCTTGATAGCCGAAAGTAGATTTCTTCCCGCATCTTGGACCGCCAATCCCGCGATATAGGTGCTTCTAGATGCTACAGAACCCAGATAGGCTTTTGCAGAATCAGTATCTGCATAGTGGCGCACAGTGATATTGGAAATCTCAATTCCGGTTTCTTCACTTGCTATTTGTGCCATCACAGTGTCAGTTCCTTGTCCATGATCCAATACTTCAACTTCAACTAAAAGAGACCCATTGGGAGATAGAATGAATTTAGATTCAGAAGAATCTTTGTCCACAGCCCCAAGTCCAGTGGTGTGAGTTCCAGCTGCCATTCCCCATCCGCGTAATTTTTCAGGGTTGTCAGTGGGGCCACTTTGAATTTTTTTGAAAGTTTCCAATCCGCGCTCTACACATTCCACCAAACCACAACTCTCAATTGGTCTTCCAGTATTTGGACGAGCATATCCCTTTTCGACAAAGTTGGCGAGACGGAAAGCGATTGGATCTATATTGACCCTGCGTGCTAACTCATCCATATGAGATTCAAGTGCATACCCTAATTGAGTAGAGCCGATACCGCGGAACTCCCCTGCTATAAGATTATTAGTGAAAACGGACACTCCTTCGAACTCATAATGGGGGATTTTGTAAATTTCAAGGGGTCGACTGAGACCGTTTGATAGAACAATATGTCCAACTCCATTTGGATATGCGCCAGTGTCAGCAACGAGGTTTATTTTAGCAGCAGTGATAAGGCCTTCAGAAGTTATTCCCATTTTAATATTGTAAAAAGTTTGATGACGATGGTCGGTCGCCGTGAACTCTTCCTCCCTATCAAACCATAATTTTACAGGAATACCACCTGCTTCACGGGAAAGAGTTGCTGCGACAGGTTCGAACGATAATTGGGGGATAGATCGGGCCCCAAAACTAGAACTAATCACGGGTGGCATTACAACTCGGACTTGTTCATGGGGCATACCTAGCAAATCTGCAATTTCGTCTCGAGATCTACTAGGAGCACCGAGGGTTTCTGTGAAAATAACGGTATCACCATCCCATTCGGCGATGGTACAATGAGTGTCTAGATTACAAGGGTTTACTCGTGGGGATACATATTCATGTTCAAAAATAAAATCGGCCTCAAGGAATCCTTTTTCAACATCTCCGATATGGATATGATGATAATCATCTATATTTTGTACATACTCACGGTTCTCAACTACGAATTCATGACGACCGTGTTGACCAAAATTAGGATTGTTGACGTCGTGAACCTTAGGGGATCCAGATTGAATTGCTTTTTTTGGGTCGTGGATAGAAGGGAGGGGCTCAAAAGTGGGGATGATGGATTCTGCAGCTTTTATAGCTAATTCATGAGTGGTTGCAGCCACTGCTGCAATGACATCACCATAATATCGGACACGGTTATCAAATTGGCCCAATAGCTGATCTCGAGTTACTATGGCCTTTACGCCTTCGATCGATTCTGCAGCGGACGTATCTATAGACTGGATAATGGCATGGACGTGTCTCGATCGGACCACTGCGGCATGAAGAACACCATCGGGTTGGATGTCAGACCCATATTTTGCTTTTCCAGTTATTTTATCATCCATATCCACTTTAACCACGTTGTGACCAACTGATTTGAGGGAAGACCTCTTTTCTTTGTTAAGAGCAATAGATGATGCAAATTTTGTAGACATTATTCTTTAGAAAACCCGAAGAAGATGACTTGAGGTATTATTTTTAAGCTAAGATTCAAGAAACATTAAACTCGTTGGTTGAAAGCTATTACTTCAATTTCTATTTTAGCACCGGGTGCTATTTCGCTGATGCCAATAGCACTTCGTGCAGGATAAGGGGGAGAGAAGATTTCTCGGTATGCAGTATCGAAAGAAGATTTGTCTTTTAAGTCTGTGAAAAAGACAGTATTTCGAACTACATCGTCAAGGGTACATCCTGCAGCGTGAAGAACATTTGAAACATTTTTAAAAATTTGTATAGTTTGCTCACCAACATCTTCGCTTACTATTTCTCGGGTTTTTGGATCCCTGCCCGTCTGACCTGAAATGAAAATAAAATTTCCGGCCCGTATGGCTTGGGAGATGGGAGCAGAAGGAGTCACGCCTTTCTGCGTTCTGATCTCTTCAATCATATGGCATAAGAGGGAAACTGAAAATAAAGGTCCTCCTATATAGATCTAAACGAAAAAACAGATTGGAGATTAGTTAGATGCGTCAAACGTGAGTCTAGATTGGACTGCGACAACGAATAGTAGGAATACCATGATGATCAAAGATCCTGCTGCAATCATCGGTAATGCACTAGGTGCGTTGTTGTATAGGAACAGTAACACAGTCATTAAAACAGAATTTCCTGCCGTGATAAGAAGTACGACTGCACTAACTTCTTTTACAGCATCGATGAACACAAATAAAAATGCGTTCAAAATACCACCTTTGAGTAAAGGAGTTATTATGCCGCGGAAGGTTTTAAACCAAGATGCTCCACTAATTCTAGATGCTTCTTCTAGTTCGTCGGATATGGTTATCAATGCAGAGGATATCATCCGCGTCCCGTGAGGGATTTTAAGCAAGATAAGGGAAAAGATCATGGGCCACAAGGTACCATATAGGTGTTTGAATGGACCAATTAGAATGAGCCAGAAAATAGCTACACCATAAACAATTGGGGGCAACCCAAGAGGAATTGTAGCTATGTAATCCGCAGCACGATTGATCCTACGACCTCGGATAACGATGTCGGATTTAAGTGCTGTGTAAGATATGAAGATACCAAGAAGAACGACGCCAAGTCCGTCTGCAAAGGAAATTAAAAATGTGTTCCAAGTGGCTTGAGGGATACCAGAGGTGGTGACGAACTTGGTGAAATTTCTAGTTGTCAACATAGAGGGTTCGAACAACTCTGAAAGATTTGGTGCGAACGCTAGAGCAAGTACACCGATCAAAGGTAGGATGAAAGCTATAAATGCAAAGAAGAAACAGATTAAAGTCCCAACAATTTTCCATTTTCCAAGGTCATGTTTTGTGTGACGTTCGGATTTTCCGGTGACAGTTTGGAATCTGAAACTGTCCTTCGTTAAACGGTGGTACATCCAGATCATGAATAAAGCAATTCCTGCATACACGAGGGAGTATATAGTTGCTAGATCATATCTGGGGAAAATGTTGAAGAACACTGTTTTGAAGATAATGGTAGCGAATGTATCGATTCCACCTTTTGAAGATCCGAATATGAAGGGATATTCAAAGTTACCAAAAGAGTAGATGGAAGAAAGTAAGAAAACGGACATCATACCGGGGACCAATAGAGGCAATGTGACTGTTAAAAATGTCGATAAAATACTAGATCCAGTTGATCTTGCTGCCTCTTCTAAGCTAGAAGATACGGATTGGATAGCAGGTTCCATTAAAAGGTAAGAGAGAGATAGAGAGGAGATACCCATAACGAATACACAACCTTCCAGAGTATAGAGATCGAAAAGAATTATCCCAAAAAGTTCCTTCCCAGCTTTATTAAATATACCAATGGAAGGGCTTAGAATTGCCACCCATCCAATAGATTTGACCAGTGCTGGCATGGTGAGAGGAATAATCGCCAAAATGCGAAGAAACTTTTTCCCGGGGGCGTTTGTTCGGACAAGAATCCATGCATATATGGTCCCAATGAAGGTACCCATTGCTCCAGCACCTATACCAATAACTAGGGTATTGTAAAATATAGTGACTCCCGCAAGTCCCCACAATACGTCTACGATCTTTTTAAAAGTAATTGCTTCATCCCTAGTAGGGGCGAAATAAGTAGCTCCGAAAAACATCACAATGACAAGTGAAGTGAACATGAAAAAAATCAGAAGTGTTACGATCGCAGGAAACCATTCCATGTTGAATCGTGACAACAAATTTTTGAATCGTGACAACAAATTTTTTAATTTATTTAATTTGCCTGGTTTAGTTATAAAATTTGCAATAGATTTTCCAGTTTCTGCAATAGTTTTTATAATAAAAATCAGAATGCTAATTGCTGACATTAAACATATTGATCGGTCTGCTCCATTAAATGTTGCGAATATCAGCTGCAGTCGAAATGAAGGGATAGAAGTCAAGATTTAAGTCAAATAGTGCCTTTACAATAGCATGAAATCTGTAAGATTTAGAGATGATGGGGGCCATATTAGAGAAGGTATTTGGAAAAATGGAACAATCGAATTTTGTGGTAAAGTGTATGACTCTGGAGAGGTAGAAATAGTTCCGCCGTCGAATCCTAGTAAAATAATAGTCACAGGTTTTAATTATGAGGGTTTGATTGATCGATTGGGTGTTAAGACTCCTAATCGTCCACGTTTGTTTTTTAAAACGCCGAATACGATTACTAGTCACGACAAGATTGCTGAAATTCCTGCGGGATTATCTGCAGTTTATGAAGGAGAAATTGGAGTCATAATAGGAAGACAATGTAAAAATGTAAAGGTGGGAGAAGAGAAAAAATATATAGCAGGTTTCACTTGTGTGGACGATATATCTATTGGAGAAGAATTAGAGGACGATCCAGGAGCTGTTCGAAAAAGTGGATTCGATACAGCAACACCAATTGGCCCAGTGATGGCTTCCATAGATTTAGTACCAGAATGTCCGAATATGGAGATTAAAATCAATGGCAAGGTGGAAAGATCCACAGATTTTTCGGGACAACTATTTTCTATGGGAGAGATATTGGCAGAGATAACGAAGTACATAACTTTAGAACCGGGAGATATATTCACAACAGGTACTCCGGTGGAACCTGGACTAGTTTCCGATGGAGATATCGTAGAAATATACATAGAGGGGATTGAGACTCTGCGTCATGGGATTCGATTGGCAAAGTAGAATCTAAAAGAACGTAAACAACCGATAAAGTAATAGTTAAGAAGCAGATGATTCACAATATGGGAAATGAAAAACAGTATAGAAAGAAAAGGGAAATACAAGAAGTTGATGTAAAATCCCAAGAATGGGGATCTGACTTTGTTGCAGATTTGATTAAAGCATATGGGTTTGATTTTGTAACATTTAATCCGGGGGCATCTTTCAGAGGGATGGAAGAGTCCATAGTGAACTATAACGATAACGTTCCGAAAGTAATCACTACACCGAATGAGTCTTTATCAGTGTCAATTGCTCATGGGTACGCCAAAGCGACAGGCGAACCTGCACTTTGTATTTTGCACAATGTAGTGGGGACTTTAAATGGGTCAATGGGGATATACAATGCGTATGCAGATAGAGTCCCAATTGTGATTCTTTCAGGTACAGGCCCCATGCGCAAATCGAAACGGAGACCATGGATAGATTGGATTCACACGGCTCAATGGCAAGGAAATCTAGTTCGGGGATATACCAAATGGGATGATCAGCCGGCCCACATAGATGGCGTTGCAGATTCGATAACAA
>WTZT01000041.1 GCA_009889685.1 Candidatus Hikarchaeia archaeon HikBin4 | reverse complement strand
GAAATTGCCCCCGTTAGAACACAAGCCAATAAGATCAATCGTGGGTCGTACATATCTACAAGTTTCCCAACTACCAATTGGCTAAATCCCGCAGAAATCAGAAGGATTGAGAAATACCAACTTGCAGTTGAAGTGGAAGTGATAACAGTTCCAAAAATTTCGAATGTATAGCCATATATTTCATTGATAAAGGCGGGGTAAAGAGCACCAATACCATCCGCAGTAAACCCACGAATAGAAAAATATGCTAGGATGGCTAGAATGGGGAGAACATAAGATCGGGGATCAGATTTCCAGAAGCTCGAAGGTTTGGAAGAAGAATTTTTGGAAGGAGGGGGTAGTGTGTTGTATTCTTTCAAAATAGAAAATAGAAAAACTGCATAAATGAGTAGGAGTATACCGAGTCCAACGAAAATTATAGACCAATCTAAGTAGATTAACAAAAGACCCAAAACTGCAGGTCCAAGTCCATCTCCAAATTTAGCAGAGCTCCCCCAAAGACCATAGGCTCTGCCTTTGGAATCAGGTGGAATGTTGGCCGTTATGAGAGGATAACCAGCAGGGTGTAATAGGCTAGATCCCGCGCCAGATAAAAACATAGCAAGCATCATGACCAAGAGCCTACAGTTGAAAGGATGCCCAAAAAGAAGTACACTGAAATCCAAAAATAAGCTTGTTGCCCCGATGGCAAATAGTACATAAGTAAGCCCATGAGTCACAAATGCTAGAGGTAACAAAATACGTCGATCACTAGAATCGGAGACAATACCAGAGGGTATCTGAAATAGTCCTGTGGTAAATATTTGTATTGCGGGGAGAAGGGCAACTTGCCAAAGTGGGGCACCGAAAAATAACGCCCATAAAGGAATTAGAGGAGGTATCATCCTGCGAGCGAAGTGATCTGTCCCGTGGGTAAAGGCCATTAATAATGCAAAGTTAGAAGAATTATAGTTCATGTGAAAATTGTCTGTTAAAAGCTAAGATTTAGAAGGTAGATATATGTTCTTACTATATAACAAAAAGAGTGGGAGTACGGATAAAGCTATGAAAATGGACATGATACCAAAGGCAGTTCGGAGTCCACCGACGTCTCCAATATATCCCACTAGGATAGGAGATACAGAACCAAATAGTAAAGCACCAGTCCATAAATATGCAAATGTCCTGCCTTCCATTTCAGGAGGGGCTATTGAACTAATAAGAGCGTCTCTAGCAGGAGCAGCCCCCCAGATGGAAGCCCCGAGTAGGATTAAAACTAAAAGTAGTGCCATAGGAGATAAGTCAACGAAGGCGAGAGCGAAGATAGGAGCCACACCAAGTATAGCAAATGCAATCAAGACAGTTTTTGGATCGTATTTATCAACGAGTTGGCCACACCAAATAGAGAAGAAGGCAGCGGAGATCAGAGTTGCGGAATAGTACAAACTAGCGGTTGAAGTTGAAGTTATAACAGTTCCAAAAATTTCGAATGTGTAGCTGTATAATTCAATGATGAAGGTTGGAATGAAAGTTCCTAGTCCGTCGTCTCCCACTCCTTTGATAGAGATGAAAGCTAATACCGCTAATAGAGGATATGTGTAAATCCTGGGATCGGATTTCCAGACACTTGAAGATCCAAGGGCAATATTTTCTGAAAGGAGGGGAGGAGAAGTGTCGTAATTCTTCAATGAGATGAGTAGGAAAACTGCGTAGAAAATGTGGACCAATCCAAAGAATATGAAAATGAGCGGCCAATTCATATAGAGTAGCAATATGCCTAAAACTGCAGGTCCAAGTCCATCTCCAAATTTTGCGGCACTATTCCACATTCCATATGCCCTTCCTTTGAGCTCTGGAGAAATATTTGTGGTGAGAAGAGGAAGTCCGGTGGGGTGTAGAACACTAGTTCCCATACCCCCAAGAAACATAGCTAGCATCATAACTAGTAATCGAGAATTAAAGGGATATCCGAAAATATCGGTGGTGAAATCTAGAAGGGAATTGAATGCGGCAAAGGTAAATAAAAGATAACTCAACCCAAGAAGTCCAGTTCCGAAAGGTAATAGATATCGTCGATCACGTGTGTCGGAGATTATACCGGCAGGTATGTGAAAGACAGCACTTCCAAATAGTAATAGTGCAGGTATGAGTGCAATTTGCCAGAGAGGAGTGCCAAAAAGAAATGCCCATATAGGTATAAGAGGCGGGATGAGACGTCTAGTAAAATGGTCAAGCCCATGGGCAAAACTAAGCATAAGTGCAAAGTTCCTATCGGTGCGTTTCATTGAGAGAAGAATGGGCCAGGAGTACTACTTCTTTCCGATTAGAATATCAAGAAATGAGGTCGGGATATTTAGATTTTTTTATCATATAAATGAGACTAGATGCAAATAACATTACCACGGCGAGTGTAGCAAAAAGGACTAATGGACTATAATATGTTAAAATTACTCCTGCAACTGTAGCTCCAATTGCACCAATCCCATAAACACCTGTAAACGTGATCCCAAAAGATAGTCCTCGTGTTTTTTCAGGTGTGTGGAGACCGATTAAAGTGGCTTGTAAGGGTTGGATGTAGAAAAGGAAAAATCCTAATGCCGCCCCAAATAGTGCGAAAATTATTACCCCAGACTGGACTGCGGGTAAAAAAAGGAGAGCCAATAATGCAAGAGCAAAGTAGCCAATAAGAAGAGGTAACTCGGGTTTGAAATGGTCTGAAATTTTTCCTGCGGCATATTGACCCAATGCGCCGACCATCAAGATACCAGCGTAGAAATAGTTAGATGGAATTGCAAAAGAAAATCCAATCAAAGAGATAGGATCAGTTTGGAGAAGGGATAGTACTACAGGAAGGAATGTGAGTATGCTTCGATAATAAAACCCATAAGAAACAACTAATACGAATATTAGTAAAAAAACACCAGATAGGAGGAACTTGATATTGTGTGATGTTTGTTGTAAAGTGTCGCTTGATGCAAGATTTTTGGTGTCGATGGGACCTGAAAATGTATCTTCAATTTTTAGTTGAGAAGAAAGAATAGCCACGAATAAAGAGAGGGTGGCCAGAATTGCCGCCACGTGTCTCCAATCGAAATAGGCTAGTAACAATATGGTTGCAATGGGTCCAAGTGCAGTTCCAATATTACCTGCAATACCATGATAAGCATAAACGGTCCCCATAGATTTGACTTTTCTGCTGATTAGAGAAAGTCCAGTAGGATGATAGATACTAGCAGCAGATCCCCATACAAATAATGCCAATGCGATGGTGATCAAACTAGAAGATATGCTTAGCATATAGAATGAAGTTGCCATGCCAAGCAAACATAGTAAAATTAATTTTTTAGAGCTGATGTGGTCTGCGAGAATTCCACTAGGAAGAGAACCCAAACCAAATAGACCGTATCCCACAGTTACGGTGAGACCGATGATGGCAGGAGTGGTATTGAATTCTAAGAGCCAAATGAGGACAAAGATAGGGATAGAAAGTTCAAAAATATGCACGGTTGCGTGAGCCATCACGACGAAGTTTAGAATGGAGCGGTCAACTTTATTCAAAAGTATGTCTCCAAAAGTGTATGCATAAAAAGGTACCTGTAGAGTAGGGTTGGATATAGTGGATAATGAACTTCGCTAGGTTGGATAGAAAAAATTGGAGGGGCTAATTGATCGTTATTTTTCCAAGAATGGCAGATTTTTGAACTGGGCCAAAGTTATGACTATCGTCGCTACTAGTGGGGTCTGGATTGTCCCCCGCGAGTGAGAATGTTCCATCGTCTTGAAGCTCAGAAATTCTTTTGAGGATGAGCAAATTGGAATGAAATGGGTGTCGTACGAGGACTACATCTCCGATTTCGGGTTTTGAATGAGAATAAGACAGAGGGTTGCAAGTTACTTCGTCGCCATCGCTCAATGTGGGCCACATGCTAGAGCCGCTAACAAGGACTTGGAACGACCCATCTAGCTTGCTCGGATCCACTGAACCTCACGCCCTTTGGTTGCCCAAAAAACGTCATGGATTTCTTCTATTATGTCCATGAGATCTTGTGCGTGAGAGGGACTTACTTCTACTTTACAAGCGCTGCAGAGTTTAGTAGCTCTCCAGAAAAGATCATGTAAGTTGGGATTAGATTCTAGGTGTTCGGGTTTGAAGTAATCAGTCCAAAGAACTAATAATTCACTTTTTGCTAGATGGGCTTGCTCTTCTTTTATAGATGTATATCTACTCATTGTGTTTAGATATCCAGCCATTGCAGGTACATTGGCAGAATCGGGACATTCTAAAGCCAACATTTTATTTGTCATTGATTGGACGGCTTCTGCTGCTATTCTTGCACTGGCGGGGTCATAGACTCCACAGGGCCCATCGCAATGGGCACTAGCTTTTAGGGTATGGATGAAAGATACCATGATATGGGTCTTCTCGGGAGGGCATATAAAGACTAGCTATTGATAAAATTCGAATAGTAATCTAGGGTAAATTCAGAGGGCATTTTAGAGAAATAATCAGTTATTAATTTAGACCTTTTTTCAGGGTCGTCAGATGTAATTGATTCGCACTCTAAGAGATGTCCAAGCATAATAACAGAATAAAAAGATCCGTGTCCGCGTTCCATGTGGGACAATAATTGGTCAAGTTCGTCCTCACTTAGCAAATGCTCATACATAGAATGAATTGCACCATAAGCGGGTGTAGTTACTCTGTGGGGATAGTCCCATTCTTGAGAAGGTAATTTTTTAACTACCATAGTGTTCATCGAGATATGCGATGATGTCAGAACTTTCATACAAAAAAGTATCTGCGTCAGGATCAACTAGAAACGGGACTTGATCAATTCCACCAATAGACATCATTGAGTCGTATGATTGTTGGTTGGTGACGGTTCTACCACGGTTGGAGGTAAGGCGGGGGTTGTGAATTGTATAGGAAATGCCTAATTCCATTAATTTATCACGGACTAAAACGCACCACGGACAGTTTTCTGCTTGATATAATTCTAGCATATGTGACTTTATGTTATGTGAATATTTAAATAGGTTTTTTTTGATAATTCGTTCGACGTTTGATCGCAGAAACTTTTATAGTTTTTAGGGATTTACCAGGGTACTATGGCAAATAAAATATTAGCCGATCTGGGATTGAGTCCGTTGAACAAATTCCTGGTTGCATACTGGTTCAGCCTAGGTGCAATCATTTTCGATCAAATCATCACAGTTCAGGGGCAGTGGATCCCTATTTTTACAGGGCAAGCCATTCTGAACCCTGACGGCTCGGTTGCAGGGACGATAACCGTTGCAGGAGAACCGATAGGAGTGGCCATTGGCCTGATTGCTTCAGTATTAATTCTGTATGGGGCATATCTATTATACAACAAGCAAAAAAGAGGGGCACAAATTGCAATAGCTGCGAATATAGTGAATATGGGTTATTTCATATTCCTCGTCGCACCGAACTATAACTTCGATGTGAATTTTGGTTGGATATACCTAGTTGTGTTCATTGTAGTAGTTGCAGGTCCAACACTTCTATTCCCAGGCGAATACTCTTAAGAATAGGATAGTCTTATAATCCTAAAATGGGACGCCACTATATATACAGAGAAACCCTACGAGATCCAGTTATGGGTGTATTCACAGTAACATTTTTGATAGGAGCCAAGATATGAGCGGGCGGGATAAGAAGACTTCCAGTCTAGTGCTTCTTGGAATTCTGTGTATTATTCTTGCAGGGTGTTCAGGTGGTGGCGGGGAAACAGATGCCACAACCCATGGAAGTAACCCTTCAGTGTACATGGAGAGTAACGTTGAATCGACGGTATATGTTCCAGATATTTCTATTGAAAGTAGTGGGTTTAACCCACAAACATTTAACGTGGAATATCTCGCCACGGGAGGATCTGGGGGCTATAAAGGCGGCTGTACCGTCTGCCCACAGGTAGTATGGGTCAACAACGACGACAAGCCACACACAATTACTTCAGATA
>WTZT01000040.1 GCA_009889685.1 Candidatus Hikarchaeia archaeon HikBin4 | reverse complement strand
ATGAGGTCTGAATTCTCAAGGTAATTATTTGTGGGCTTAAGCCCGATCCAACCAACCATGCCAATTGACAATGGATGTTTCTCCGATAGGATTCCTCGTGCATTATGTGCAGTTGCTACCGGAATCTGCATTTTTTCCGCAAGTACTTTGAGCTCTTTGGCCGAATCGAACCATCTAGTCTCACTACCTGCAATTATCAAAGGCCGCTTTGCTTTAGAAAGTAACTCTATAACTTGATCTAGTGAATCTGAACTTGGGCGGCACCTATTCATCGATGCTAAATATTTGTGTGTCCGAGTTTTTTCTCTTAATTTTTCATCAAGATCGGGGAATGTTTCATTTTCTAAATTATGTGGCACATCTATGTGTACTGGTCCTGGAATTCCAGTAACAGATTGTGTTACGGCATCTCGAATCTGATCATGTGTATTTTCTCTCCCCATGCGAATATTGTATTTAGTAATACGTTCGAAAATTTGGAGCACGTCCCATTCATGTTTCACGTTCCGCCCAAGGTTGTAGCTAGGCTCATTCCCGGTTATGGCAATAACTGGGACATTTTCTCTATATGCCGAGGCGACTCCCAGTACCATATTCGCGGCCCCCGGCCCCACGTGGGCTACTGCAGCAGTCGGTTTCCTTGTGGCAAGGGCATATCCTGTGGCCATCCCTGCTGCGACTTGTTCATGCCGCGTAGTGTAAAATTTAATCTTGCTCTTTGAAATCTCATCAAGAATGCCTAGATTGGTGGATCCTGCCAATCCAAACGCACAATCTACCCCTGTATCCTCTAATACTGAAACTAAAAGTTTCGAACCATGCATGTATTAGTTAATCTCCTTGCTGATTAAAAACTGTTTATTTTTATCTTTTCTTTTAAAACAGATCTAGCACTCGGACCATCCGCACGATTCACACGTTTTACAACCCTCCGAGAAATTCAATGTCAATGACCCACAAGAAGGACATTCTGGACTTTCACCAGCATCAATCAACGACTGGGTCACATCCACTACTATTGGAGTGACTTTTGGTATAGTATCTTGATTTGTTTCTTGTTCACTAATTTCAGATAAGTTCTTTTGCTGAGGATACTCTTTTTGGAGTTCACCATCTAGGTATCGTTTCATAGCGGTCCCTATCGCATCTGGTATGGATTGAATTTGTCCTCCTTTGTCCCATGCAATTTTAGGTGATCGTATTCCTTTTAACTCCCCTGCAATTTCTCGAGGATCCACTCCGGATCTCAATGAAGTTGACACTATTTTTGCCAACGCTTCCGTGAAACTAGCCGTAAATCCTCCAGAATTCCCAATATTTGCAAATAATTCAAACGGTCGACCTTGTTTATCTTCATTTATATTCACATACAATTTCCCATACCCTGTATCTATCCTTTGAGTGAGTCCATAAAGAACAGCTGGGCGGGGCCTTTTCCGAGATTTTCCATAAGCAAGTGCTGGAACATCCCATATGCTGAGATCTTCTCCATGGTGTTTCCATTCCTCTGTAATTTTGGCACGAATAGTTTCATGATTCAAAAAGTCTGATAAGCTGTCAAAGTGAGCGTCGATGTACTCTAGTAGGCGATCTGCAGATTCACCATCTCCCGATTCTATAAATTCAGCATTTTGCGCTCGGGTCGTGAGAACTTGCTTAGTCCTAGACCCATCTCTATATACGGTCACTCCTTTCCCTCCATTTTTGTAAATGTAGCGATATACTTCGTCCATTTCTTCTGCCGTTGCATCATTTGGAAAATTACACGTTTTAGAAATAGCCGAATCAACACCTTCCTGACATGCACACTGCACACTCGCATGTTCTATCGCAGAAACTTCAGAAGATACGACAAACAATTCTCCAATGGCATCTGGGACTGTTGACAATCCTCCAACTCCTTTGAACTCATTATTTTGCATTTGGGACAATGCTTCTTTTTTTACTTCTTCAACATCTATCCCATTGGCTTCTATCGTTCTTAAAAAATAGTCATCAAACTCAACGAGCATTTCATCTCCCTGGATATCATCTGATACATTTTTATAATATGCTACACTGTATATTGGTTCACACCCGCCAGTTGTATTTGCAATCATACTAGTCGTCCCCGTGGGGGCTATCGTGGTAGTATTATGATTTCGTATTGAGAATCCTTCTTTCCAATCTTCGGGGTCCAACCCCGTTTCTTTCGTAAACCATTCTGCATACTTTACTGGATCTGCATACTTCGAGTCTGGCCAATTCTCAAACGAACCTCTTATTTCTGCTAGTTCATGAGAAGTCCATTTAGACATATGGTTAATGTAAATCATCACCTGTCTAGCTAGTTCATTTCCTTCTGGAGATCCATATTTCAAACCGAGCTGAACATACAGTTGCGCCAATCCCATTATGCCTAACCCTATTTTCCTATTTTTGTAAACTGTTTCTTCAATTTTATCTACTGGGAAATCTGACATAGTGCATACATTTTCAAGAAAACGCGTACCCAATCTAATTCGTCTATCAAACTCATCGATGTCTATTGCCTTTTGAATAAATTCCGCCATCAACTCTTTGAGTTCTCTATTTTCCCTTCCATTTTCGTTTGACCAGGTCCTCCAATCTGGGGCACTCAAAGATGCAATGGTAGACAGATTGATGTGTCCTAAATTACATGCCTCATATTCCATCAATGGTTGTTCTCCACACGGATTCGTCGCTAAAATCTCATATGGGGATGAATCTCCCGTGGGGGTAGATTCAACAGGGAATGAGTGAGCCTGGTTTATGCGGTCAAGATATATTATGCCCGGTTCGCCATTTTCCCACGCACCTTCTACGATTCGTTCCCATAAAATTGATGCAGGAATGGACAGAGGCTTTCCAACTTTTACATAGTCTCCTAGATCGTATCTATCATACATTTCTAAAGTATATTTTGTAGCAATATGCGGTTCTCCAGTACGAGGATTTAATAAAGTGTATTCTTTGTCGTTTTCTAATGCCTCCATGAACTCGTCAGTCACTCCTACGGAGACATTAAAGTTAGATAGGTGACCCTCCACTGCATTCCTAAGATGTTTGGGAACTCGTCCCTCAGAATCAAGAAGTGTCCTAGCTTCTTCTAATGCCTCATTAAACGTAGTATATGTATAATCATCTGGGTCATTTAGCTTAAGTGAATGTGCAAGTGACACATCTTTATTTTTGGCATGAATGAATTCGATCACATCGGGATGAGAAATGCGCATGATGGCCATTTGCGCCCCCCTTCTGGACCCTCCTTGTGCGATCGTCTCACACATCTGATCAAAAGTTTCCATAAATGTTATTGGGCCTGATGCAATTCCGCCCGTAGACCCTACCGTATCGCCATATGGTCGTATCCTCCAAAATGCATAACCCATGCCCCCTCCCGATTGAAAAACCTGGGCGGCTTCCAATGCCGTATGGTGGATGTCAACTATATCATCTTGTGGGGAATCGACAAAACACGCTGAAAGTTGCTGTAGTTCATCTCCTGCATTCATTATGGTCGGTGAATTTGGTATGAATGACAAATCTTCCATGAATTCGCAAAATTGATCTGCGATCGATTCTACGTGCTCTCGAACATCCTTTGGAAGCAATGGTATGATCGTTTCATAACTGAACTTACTTACATTCTTATCCGTTAGCTCAGTGCTCATGTTATCTGCAACTATTATCTCTCCTTTGCCAGTTGCAATTTCTCCAAATACCTCTTCAATTAATTTTACTCTTCGAGGATGTTTTGGTTTAATTTGATCGGGCGTAACTGTTATTTTCACATTTTTTCTGTCTGACTCGTACACGGCTTCTGCCAAAGCAATGTTATTTGCAATGCGTCTGAATAGTTTCTCAGGGGGCTCTATAATCATTCCCTTAGAATCTTTCCGCAGATATCTAGCTGGAAGGATATTTTGATACGCATTCTTAGTAAGCCGATCTTCTAAAGTCGCACCATCTGTGCGCTTCACCGGGAGTACAATTGAATCTTTATCAGTTCGAGTTGTTGTTTCACCCATTTTCTATTTTATTCCCTTTTTCATTTGAACCATCAAGTTTGTTTTTTTTCATAATTCCTTCACATGCAGCGCTCATAGCGCTATAAGCTTATCACGCACGACGAACGCCGCGTTGCCTCGATCAACTTATCAAGGATTTAATGATGTAACCCTGTGGATATAAGTTTCTTGTGAGCACGGCGAAAGTGATAATCTATAATTCCAATCTAACCCTATTGATTCGATTTTCCAATAGAAGTCTACCTTCAATTTTACTTTTTGTCAACTAATCTTCGAGATGAAATTTAGTATAATTTTCTTACCTACTTTTGTAAGTATGCTCTCTGGGTGAAACTGTACACATTCTATTGGGAATTCAACATGTCTAATTCCCATAATCAGTTCCTCCCCTTTTTGTATTGTAGTCGCGGTAACTTTGAAACATTCGGGTACCTCTGTAGCAATCAATGAGTGATATCTTGCACCTTCGAAATTTTGATCTATGCCCTCAAAAACGCCTTCTCCATCATGAGCTATTTTTGAAGCTTGACCATGAATAGGGGCAGGGGCCCGACCAATTTCACCCCCGTATGCATAAACGGCAGCTTCTAACCCCAGGCAGACGCCAAATGTTGGTACCGACGGACTCACTTGCCGCAGTACTTCCAAAGTTATGCCAACGTCTCGTGGATTTTTTGGGTGCCCCGGCCCTGGGCTAATTACTATTGCATCAGGCTCTACTTCATATATCTCATCCAGCGTTGTTGTATTGAGTAGCACTTCGGTTTCTGAATGGTCACTTACATAGTCCACAAGATTATAGGTGAATGAATCAAAATTATCAATAAAAAGTGTTTTGACCATTATTGCTCTTGCCCCTCCCTCGCCAATCGATACACAGATTCTAGAACCGCATGCATTTTTTTTTCAGTTTCTTCATATTCTTTGGCCGGAATAGAGTCTGCTACAATGCCTGCTCCTGCCTGTATGGTTATTGTGTCTACTTCACCCAATTTGATAGTGGCAGTCCGAATTACAATGGCAAAGTCCGCATTACCGTCCCAGGAATAATACCCAACACCGCCGCCATAGACACCTCTAGATGTGGATTCTAGCTCATCTATAATTTCCATTGCTCTTATTTTAGGGGCACCCGACAATGTTCCTGCAGGAAACGTGGCACGCGTGGCATCAAATGAGGTGTACTTTGGGTCAAGCTCTCCTGTGACTGTACTTTCTATGTGCTGAACGTGACTGTATTTTAAAACATTCATAAATTCTTCAACTTTAACTGTACCGGATAAACAAACTCTCCTTACATCATTCCGAGCCAAATCTACAAGCATCGTATGTTCTGACAATTCCTTCTTATCTAACAGCATTTTCTGGGAAAGTATCAAATCTTCTTTTCTGTCTTTCCCTCTCGCGCAAGTACCTGCAATAGGATTTGAAATGACACGCCCCCTTCTAACCGAAATGAGGGTTTCTGGACTAGCCCCTACAATCGCAAAATCACCAAACCTTAGAAGATACATATATGGTGACGGATTTACGCTTTTTAGAGATGCATAAAGTTCCACTGGATCCACTTTGCATCTTATCTCACGTTTCCTAGACAATACCCCCTGGTATATGTCTCCACTCAATACATACTCAATCACTCGATCTACTGACGATTCATATTCCTCCCTTGTTCCAATCTTCTCTTCATAAATTGTAATTTTTCCCATTTTCGGTTCTTCCACGTTACGTAGTTTTTTTTCTATTCGATTTGCTTCTTTACCCAATGTATCATATAGTACTCGTAAGTTGGTTTCTTCAGTTACCAACGGCGTGAACGCAACAAAGGTTTTTCCACTAACGTGATCGAAAATAATTGTTTTTGTATTTACAACAAACTGGGCATCTGGGATCTCAGTTTTATTTTGCTGTATTCCTATTTTTTCAAGCCATAGATTGTACACAGAGTCATATGACAAAAAACCGACTATT
>WTZT01000004.1 GCA_009889685.1 Candidatus Hikarchaeia archaeon HikBin4 | reverse complement strand
TAGTAGTAGGAGCAGGGCCAGGTGGCGCTGCTGCTGCTGCAGTATTGGCACAAAATGATATTGAAACGATTGTATTGGAGAGAGGAGTAGAGCCAGGATCGAAAAACGTATCTGGCGGATTGATATATGCAGAAGAATCCTCACCATATACTATTGACGATCTCTTTCCAGAATTTAGAAAATTTGCTACAGAGAGACCAATAACTGAATATAAGCTGCACAACATATCTGGAAAAAAAACAGCTACGTTTGACCTCAAAGGACTTCATGAATCTGATACTGAGTGGTGTGATTCAGTTCTTAGGCGGAAGATGGACTCTTGGCTTGCAATAGAAGTTCAGGATATGACTCAAGAAACAGGAGGGGGCCTGCTAAATGGGATACACGTTAATGGAGTATTGAGGGACGAGAATGGTAAAATTGAGGGAGTAATGTGTGACGAAATAGACCCTATCACAGCGGACGTGGTCATTGCAGCTGATGGAGTGACATCAGAGTTAGCCCGTTCATCTGGATTAATGAATTGGGAGCGTCCAGAAGAATGGTTCCAGGGTGTAAAGGTTGTTGTAGACCTACCAGAAGTAGATAATATATTTGGCTTAGAACCAGACACAGGGATTGCTCACTTGTTTTCAGGAGATCTTTTCGATGGGGTTCGTGGGGGAGGGTTCTTGTATACCAATCGAGAAACATTGTCGATTGGGACTGTGTTCCATCTAGACAGTATTATGGAGAAAGAAGCTGAAACTCAAGAATTGTTGAATAAGTTGATAACCCATCCCCTATTGGGCCAGTGGATAGACGAAGAGTATTGTGAACTAGAATATTCAGCGAAGCTAGTTCCAGATTCGAAAAAGGCCGCAAATCCAACTCCACATCTAGATCGGCTCTTACTCGTGGGGGATGCAGGAGGACAAATGCAAGCTCAAGGTCCGATAATAAAGGGCATGAATCATGCGGTTACAGCGGGTGCACTCGCTTCTGAAGCATTTGTAGAGATGCGCGAGAAGGGATCGATTGACAAAACGGGGGAAAGGTATGAGTTGAAACTTCGTCAAACAGGAGTTATGAATAAACTTCGACCCCCGATGTATAGCGTGGTTAAGGCAATTGGAGAGAATAAAATTGCCACTGCAATTGTAGATGGATTAGTGACTTCTCCAATTGGTCGAGGGGCCATTCGGGTGATAGGAGATAGGATGGAAAAGTTGTACAACATACCTATCTTGTCAATGGCAATACCAGATACATCGACCCCATATGTTACGCTTCCAACAGTAATTGGAGAAGAATTGGGCACAGTTATTAAGAGTAAAAATTCAGTTAAACCTCCAGGGTTGGCAGAGAGGATTGGCAAACTAGCATATGATACAGACATAGGAAAACCACATATCAAGCTCATAGATAACTCATATGCAGCTAGTGGTGGTGCGGTGACTGCATGTCCAGTGAGTGCCGTTGGTTTTGGGGGCGGTTGTTACCGAGTAGAAGAAGCAGAGATTGATGGAAAAATTGAACTTCGGGTTAGTTTAGATACGCAGCCTTGTATTGAATGTGGCACATGTGCAGTCGTGGCGAGAACCGAATGGAATAATCCAAGGGGAAACAAAGGTGTCGAGTTCAGACACGGATGAAAAATTAAAGGAATTTTCTGAAAGAATTGAAACTCTTAGTGGGACACTTCAAGATGAAATCAAAGTGACTCGGGAAAAAAATAATGAAGAAATTAGACAGAAAAGTGCCGCAATAGAATGCCTTACGAAAGGCTTTGGCCCTTCTGTTGCGATATATATAGAAGCTAGATTGAAAGGAAATTTGATCCCAATAACACCTGAACAATTTCAAAAACTTGAAGCGATTATGAATGGATGGTTAGAGTTATATACAGAATATTTAGGTGAGAAAATTGAAGCTAATTTTAGTATAAGAGAGGCCGCTGTTTTGTTTCTCGGAACACATGATATCCAGGATGTTGCAGAAATTCTAACGAGAGTACCGAAAGTAGATAAATAGTAATTTGTATTAAGAAATAGAAGAAGGAGATAAGTAGCTTTCCCACAAATCTAGAGTGATAGAATCATTCTCAGGATAAGAATTGCCCCAGAGTTCTTGTGCTGAAAATCGAACTTTATACACAGGTTCTGCGAGATATTCCCCACGTACTATAGCATCTGGTAAAGGGAATGTTCCAAAAATTTTTTCGATTGTTCCGATGCTTTTCTGGGCATAAGCTGGTGCCCTACAATGTCCAAATTCATTGTTAGGGTTTACTACGACTTTATCCCCTACATAGAAATTATTTTTCACGGATTCAACTTCTTTGAGCTTGTCTTTTTTGAATGAATCCAATACTTTAGTAGTCAGGTTTGGATCGGATTTGGATTCGATTTGTTGTGCATCTAAAGAGAGAGACTCTCGACGAGAATCAATATCTTCTTTCGTTAAGACTCCTTTCTCAATTAACAGCATTTCAATGCTATCGAGCCATTTTTCAAAATAGCTGAGTTGAAGGTAACGTAAAGGTGGGATTCTCTCTGATGCATGACGTTTTTCGTCCACTTTGTAAATGCCGTGTAATTGAATTATTTTATTTATTACAAATACTTCCTGTTCCCATCTTTCGTGGAATTGGGCAGAATCCATTTTGATTGGACCGAATCCATGCATCCCGCCTAGATCATGTATGGCTTTCATGGAGGATATGGGAGGGGATATTTAATAAAGGATTGGTTATTTAGGGGGTAAGATAACTTGTCTAATTGCAGTCCCCCCTCCTTCTAATGCCTCCATTGCCTCATTGATTTCAGAAAGTGGACGTTTGCTACTAATCATTTCTTTTAATGACATGTGCCCTGCTACAACTAGATCTGCCAACATGGGAATTGCTGTTTGGAGATTATAAGATCCGTTAAAAGATCCAATTATAGACTTTTCTCGTACGACCATCTCGTATAAATTGAGATTAACTGTATGTTTTTTTGCAGGGGTCGTCCCTACCAGGATTACAGATCCCGTAGAGTGAAGAGATTCTACTGCCTGTTCAACGACTCTGGGATTTCCAACAACATCAAATGCATAATCTACACCGCGACCATCAGTTATTTGTTTGATTCGGTCTACAGGATCTTCTTCGCTAGCATCGATGGTATGGGTCGCGCCAAGATTTTTTGCTACTTGGAGTTTTTCTGAAATCATATCTACCACTATAATAGTTACAGCGCCTCGAACCACTGCGCCTTGTAAAGCACTCAATCCAACGCCGCCGGCTCCGAATATTGCGACTGTGGATCCTGCTTCAATGTTAGCGGTATTCATCACAGCCCCCGCACCGGTGAATACACCACATCCCAAAAGAGTTGCTTCGTCTAGGGGAAGCTTATCGTTGATTTTAATTGCTACTTCTTCAGTTACGTTGGTAAATTGTGTAAAAGACGAAACTCCATGGCAGTGATAGATTTTTTCTCCGTTTCGATAGAATCTACGTTCGCCGGTGCGGAGTGTTCCTGCATGGCGAGATGTTAGCCTTGCAATACATAGATTAGACCTACCTTGTCTACAATATTCACATATACCACATGCGGGCCTTCCAAGAACTACATGATCTCCAGGAGATAAGGTGGTAACAGAGTCTCCGATTTGACGCACTATTCCGGCGCCTTCGTGTCCCATTACGAGAGGGTATTGTTCATTGATATTTCCCAAGGCCATTGCGACATCAGTATGGCATAGACTTCCTGCAACAATTTCTACGAGAACTTCTTCTCCAGTGGGTTCTTCAACTTCAATTTCACAAATAGTAGCGGGTTTTGACTCACTGAATTTACTATTACTAGTTGGTTTTTCAAGGATAGCAGCTATGGATTCCATGCCAGTTTATTCTTCATTTAAAGACTTAACTTCGTTTATAATAGCTTAGAATGAGGATTGAGATGGAAAAGGGATAAATAGGTGTATGGGTTGCAGAGAAAATGTGACTCGGATTATCACTGAAGAAGAGATAGCTGAAAATCTACAGATAACAGAGGTTATTTCTGCGGTGGAAAAGATGTTTGTTGATTTTGGAGAAGGGATGGCTGCGACAAATACCCGGGAAGATATTTTAACCCCTCAAACTATTTCGGGAGAGGATATTGATGCGAAATCGCATCTATTAAAGACTATGGGGGGGGTGATTTCATCATTAGACGTGGGTGCTGTGAGAATTAATTCGAATATAGTGACATGGAAGACTAAGAAGGGGAAAAGAACCAAAAGTAAAATACCAGGAAATAATGGGAGATACACGGGTTTAGTTTTGTTATTTAGCACTAGAACTGGAGAGCTTTTGTCTATATTTCCAGATGGGATTATCCAAACTTATCGGGTTGCTGCGACGAGTGCTATTGCGGCGAAATATCTGGCTATAGAAGATAGCAATCAGGTGGGAATTATAGGTACGGGACCCCAAGCTAGGGCCCATTTACTAGCTTTTGAGGATGTATTTGAGATAGAAAGTGCGAAAATATACTCTCCAACTCCAGAAAATCGAGAGTTGTTTGTTTCTTCGATGGGTGACGAGGTAGACATGGATTTGGTTGCTAAGAATACTCCTGAAGAAGTTTTTCAAGGGACTGATATCATACAATGTGCAACTAATTCACTAGACCCAGTGTTTGACATGAAATGGGTTTCAGAAGGGGCCCATGTAGGAGTATTAAATAGGAAAGAGCCTCCAGAGAATTTTTTTCAGGAGGGTGCATTTGACATATTTGTACAATCTTGGCCAAAAATCAAGATTTATGAAGAAATTGGAACTACAGTTAAAGAGCGAAAAATACCAGCGAAGAATATTAATTACTACGTAGTAGGAGATGCAGCTGCGATACCAGAATTTTCCACGAGTAGAGAGGGAGAATCTGGTCAAATTGAGTGGAACAAAATTCCAAGCTTGCACGAGGTAATAATAGGGAAGATAAAAAGAGAAAAATTAGAGGATAGAACGGCGTTTTATAATCGTGGTTTTGGGGCTCAATTTGCTGCTGTGGGGTGGGCTTTGCACCAGTTGGCAGAAAAAGAAGATATAGGTCATGTAGTCCCCACCCAGTGGTTTGAGCAAGAAATACAAGGTACATGAGAAGTGTGAGAGATGGGAATTAGAAGTTAGGACTCCGCGTTGGGCCTCCCCGATAGTCTTTAGTAGATAGATTGATTATCAACGGCAATGGCAGAGATCTGCTCAACGTGTGGGTTACCCGAGGAGCTTTGCATTTGTGAGGACGTTGCAAAAGAATCTCAACAGATAACGATTCATACAGATACTAGGAGATATGGAAAGGCTGTGACAGTTATACAAGGTTTTGATCCAAAAGATGTTGATCTAGGGAGTCTTGCTTCATCCCTAAAAGCTAAGTTTGCTTGTGGAGGTACTGTCGAAAACGGATCAATAGAGTTACAAGGAGATCATACTACAAGAGTTATAAAATTCCTTCAAGAGAAGGGATTTACGGTGGCATAAAGCCTATTGAGTAGAAATAAGTAGGTTAAATCATATGGTTAGCGACAAAGTTGCAGTTTTGATTGCTGCGGGGACGGGAATGGGTGCAGAGACGGCTAAAAAATTAGCTTCAGAGGGGTTTAAAGTATCAATACTTTCTTCTTCTGGGAAAGGAGAGACATTGGCAAAAGAACTTGGAGGTTTCGGTGTAACAGGTTCTAATCAATCTAAAGTTGACATAAAGAAACTTATTGATGGCACTATTGATAGGTGGGGAAGAGTGGATGTTCTAGTAAATAGTGCAGGTCATGGACCTAAAGGTCCGATTCTAGATATTTCGGATGAGGAGTGGTATAAGGGCATGGACACATATTTTATGAATGTGGTTCATGCTGCTCAGTTGGTTGCCCCTGTTATGCAATCCCAAGGATCTGGAGTCATAATTAACATATCTACTTTCGCAGCATTTGAACCAGATCCCACGTTTCCTACTTCGGTCATATTTAGATCTGCTTTGGCTGCATTCACTAAATTATTTGCAGATGAATATGCTTCTAAAAATATTAGGATGAATAACATATTACCAGGTTTTATTAATAGCAAAGGCCTGCCTGAAAAGGAAGAAGTCAAATCTAGAATTCCATTGAATCGGTATGGAACAACTGAGGAAATAGCTAGTTTGGTGAGTTTTTTAGCATCTGATGGTGCTGCATATATTACAGGTCAAAATATTCGTGTAGATGGTGGCATTACCAGATCTGTTTGAAGTGATATGCTGTCCGATTGAATAGAAAAATAAAACGTCATCATTTAGACGGATCAGAAACTAACAGGCCATACGGATTAAAAAGACTATGTGTAATGATCACCCTCATAGAACAGATGGCGGAAAAGATATAACTGTGCAGCAGGCAGTAGATGCTGCATTTGAAAAAACATTTAGTGGCAAGAGAACTTACGTAACAGCTCTTGAAACAGATAGGTATGATTATAAAGATATCTGGGAGAGCCTCAGAGATCCTGAAAAGAGATTGATTCGGGGGAGTGAAATACCAATGAAGGCCAAATCTGCACCTCCAGAGGGATCCCAGACGTGGGGTAAACAATATGTGAGACCATGGTCAGGGATAACTCAGTCGTTGCAGTTGCATTTGAGGGTTCTTGCGCCAGAAGGACATGGAAAAAAACATTATCATCAAAATGAAGCTATGTTGTACATCATAGAAGGAGAAGGTTATGAGATCCATGATGGACAAGAATATAAATGGGAAGCGGGGGACCTTGCAATTATAAGAGGTGGAACGGTTCATAGACATTTTAGTGCAGATCCAGAAAAATTGTGCAAAGGTTTAATTATAAAACCAAAGGGGATATGTCAGTTTTTGCACCTTCTATATCAAGGATTTGCAGAAGATTATCCCTCAGAAAGATGTAACGTGAATTCGGAATGGACACCTAATGAACTTTGGACAGATAAAAAACAATTGTATCACGCAGGGGATTTACTCGATGCGATATCGCATAGGGAAAATGCACAAAAGGAACGTGTCAAGGAGAGGGTATGATATGACAGAGGTGTACAAACACAAAGAAGAAAAATTCTCTTACAACAAAGGTGAGAAAGTGGCTTCATATTATAGTGAAGCGATAGAAAAATCAAAACTGAATCCAATTGCTCAGCATGGAAGTGGACCTGATAAGAAAGTCATTAAACCAGAAGAAATGCCGTGGGAATATTCAGAACAAGGTATATTGAAACATATCATAAATGAAAAATTAGCTAAAGAATTGGGCGCGGCAGTAAGAGGGACAGACGTATATATGCAAGTCATACCCCCGGGAAGTCGATCGGGGAAACATCGTCATATGAGTGAAGAACTGGTCTTTGTTCTAGAAGGAGAAGGGTACGATCTTCATTGGGATCCCACACTACACGTAGGACAAGATGTAGCGCATTGGACATATCCAGAAGAATCATTGAGATTTGATTGGATACCAGAAGATGTGATATACATTCCGACAAATACAGTTCACCAACATTTTAATAAAAGCGAAGAAGTTCCCGCAAGAATTCTTTGTTGTCAGAATAGAGTTTACAATACACTTGGATATGGGATGGAAGATTTGGAGCAATTCGAAAATGCACCAGAATACGAAGAAGTTGACTAGGACTCTACATAGATTAGATCATCTTCGATGAGAAGTTTGTATGGTTTTAAGTTCATATCGGGAAAAGTTAGACATTTTCCAGTAGGGATATGGAATTGGAGTTGATGCCATGGACAGCTGATCGTCTCTCCTTGATAATCCCATGTTAGTTTAAAATCGTTTTCGCGTTTTCCAAAAAGAGTTCCTTGGCTAATTGTACCATTATTGCATAAAGGCCCATATTGATGGGGACAAACATTAGGTATTGCATGGAAATCTCCGTTGATATTGAACAATCCGATTTCAATTCTTCCAATTCTAACTATTTTATGATCTCCCGGAGAGATATCTTTTGTTTTAGCTACTAGATACTTTTTTGCCATTAGTATTAGATATTATAAAGTTTTTTGGCATTCAAACCCCAGATTTTTTCTTTGACTTCTTGAGAAACGGGCATGGATTGAATTGCGGATGCATCATCCCAATCGTGATGAGGGATATCTGTTGCAAATACAGCTGTGTCTTCCCCATTTACCTGTTCGAGAAGGACGGCCAATTCTGCAGGATTTTCAGGTACTTCAATTGGGTGAGTCCCAACATAGAATTCGTCGATGTATTCAGAGGGCCTTTTCTCGAGAAGGGGTGCTTGTTCCCTATGTTGCATGTATTCGCGGTCAAGACGGTATGCAGTCATAGGCATCCAAGATAAGCCAGCTTCAAGAAAAACGAATTTGAGATTGGGATAAAGTACAGGAATACCCTCATTTACGATGTGCATGCAGTTTACTATAAGTGATAACTCGTGTGCAAGAGTATGTCTTGTTAAATAGGGTAATTTATGCATATTGAAGGGAAATTCTGGGAAATCGACACCTACACTGTGAAAGATGATAGGTAAAGAATGTTCACTTGCGACTTCCCAGATAGGGCGATATGTGGAATGGCCGTAGGTCCGGTCCACGCCTCCAATTGGTAGGAAAATAGCCTTCATTTGTTTCTCGTTTGCCACCCTATCAATTTCTTCTGCTGCAGCATGGGGATCGTGTGGCGCTATCGCGATTGCACCCATTAATGAATCGCTTTGGTCGAGGAATCTGTCGATGAGATAATCATTGTACGCACTAGCGAAAGCATTGGCATATTCTACAGATTGTAATATAGGGATTTTAAGAGCATTTTCCCCAAAAAGCATTCCAACATCAACGTGGTATTTTTTTAGTTCTTTTGCGGTGGATTCTCCATTTGTTAGGTCAGGACGTTTGGGGAGTCTAGATGCAGGAGAGTTTCTGAAAATATCCCCTAACTTCATCCCAGGCATAAAACCAGAGGTATCTCGGTATCGATAGGATTTTTCATAGCTACGGACTGCATCGTCGTAAGGAGGTTCAAAGTATTTCGCCATGAGACCAGGGGTCTCTTCTATATGGACGTCATTGTCTACTACGAAGACGTCTTCTAAAGGACTTTTTGGGGCAGATTCGGATTTGACCATAATAATACACTTAGATAGAATTTGGCCATATAAATAAATTCTCTTAGGGGCACCTATTCAGATGAGAATGGGGACGATCATTAGTTTTAGTTTTAAGATAATTCTAAAATCAATACTAATGCATCTTCTCCATCAGCATAATAATTGGAGATAATGTGATGGAATGAAAAACCAAATCTATTGTAAAGAGATGTTGCGGTTTTATTTCCTTTCCTCACTTCGAGTTTTACTTTTTTAATTTTTTTTAACGAAAAGTCATGGAGAATGTGAGATATTAAGCGAGTTCCAATTCCATTCCCGCGCCAGGGGAGAGATACAGCTATATCTTTTATATGTCCAAGTGGAACTTCGTCTTCGAGAACCACATCTGCTATGATGAATCCTACTATTGCGGGGTGGGCATTGGAGAGGGGCAGTATGTCACCGATGAGAGAGTCTGCGGAGGGAATGGTCGCTACTAAAAAACCAGGAGTTCCAAGGAAGTAATTGAAAATACTAAACGTCCAAGGAGAAGGGCAAGATAGGCGTTCTATTTGTAATATGTCGAGTAAATCTTCTTGTCTTGCGTGCCGGACTGAGATTAGATTGTCGTGAGCGCTCTTGGTCGGGGTAATGGACAGGGGGAAATCGAGGCTAGAAGACTCTATTAAATTTCCTACCATAGTATCAGGGGATATTTGTTTGCACTTGGTAAAAAGACTTGGTACAAATAAAATTGAGTTCGGCAAGGTTATTTCCGTGGCGTCGAACCGAAATCACATGTTTGAATCAGGCCAATTTGTTGCGGAGAATATAGAACCAATTACAGATATTCAAATTCAACCGAATGGTGTTGATTTAACTCTTTGTTGCGTATTCGGTCAAAGTGGCGGAGGCCGCATAGAAAGGAGAGGAAAAAAAATTGGGAATCGTAAAGAGATAGAACCTAAAAATAATTACTATAGTTTAGAACCCGGAGGATACATAGTAAGATATTTTGAAACTGTCAATATTCCAGAAGGACACATAGGATTTATTTATCCTCGTTCTTCTTTACTTCGGAATTCATGCATGGTCAGTACTGCAGTATGGGATTCGGGATATAAAGGAAAAGGAGAAAGTTTGTTGCAGGTTTACAAAAAAATCGATATAGAAAAGGGTGCTAGAATTGCGCAGATAGTATTTTGTAGTGCGAAGAATACAGAGTTATACTCGGGGGAGTATCAAGGCGAAAATTTATAGTTCCGTCAATCCAGCTTCGACGAGACGGGGGAGAACATGTCGGGGAGTCAGTGGAGAATCATAAAATCTAATCCCAGTAGCATCGTAGACTGCATTTGCAACAGCTGCGGAGACAGGAACAGTAGAACATTCTCCGGCTCCTTTTTGACCGTGAGAAGTCGATGGATCGGGGTTCTCAAGTTCGTCTAGTTTGAGGATCATAGGCACATCTGCAGAAGTAGGGAGATGATAATCGACTAGAGATCCATTTTCTAAATTTCCATTTGAATCATAAACCATCTCTTCGAGTAAAATCTCACCTAGGCCATGTATGATTCCACCTTGGACTTGCCCCTCTAAGAGTTTGGGATTGATCATTTTCCCAACGTCTTCGCATATTGCTGCGTCGACTACTTGGACAACCCCAGTTCCGGGGTCTATTTCCACGACGACCCCAAAGGCGCCGAAAGTGTATCCATGGGAAATATTTCCAGTTCCAGTGATAGGGTCTAAAAATTCTGCTTCAAGCGTTTCGAATTTGGCAGCCCCGACCAATGACACACCTTTTCTGAAATTTTCGGGACGGTCTTCGGGATCGCCAAAGGTAGCTTTATGAGCTAGTTCTTTCATAGTAAATCCATTGTTTGGATTCCCTTTTTCATGGACCGATCCATTTTCTAGTTCTATATCAGTTTCATCGATTTTCAAGAGCCAGGCGGAGAGTGAAACGATAGTCTGTTTTAGATCTTCTGCTGCCATTGCGGCCGAGGTACCCCCCATAATAGTCCCCCGATCTGCCCAAACCCCCATATCATCAGGAGTAATATCAGAGTGCCCGATGATAGGAGTCACATCATCTGTTGAGATCCCCAAGACGTCGGCAACAATTTGACAAATTCCGGTTTCAGTTCCTTGGCCTATACTACATATACCAGAGAAAACCGTTACTTGTCCATAAATATCCATCTTGACAATTGCAGATGAATAGTCAGCCCCTTTAGCACTTTTATTTCCTGCTCGTTTCATAATTGTTGCTATGCCAATACCTCGAAGTTTTCCGTTATTATTTTTATCACGGGTACGTTCTTTGTCCCATTCGAGTCGGTCGCGGACTCGACGGAGGCATTCTGGCATATCAGAATTAACCCATTTGAGACCAGAAGGAGTTCTTAGAGGCATATCTTCTATTTTAGGGACGTTTTTGAGTCGAAGATCTATGGGGTCCATTCCTAGTTCTTCTGCAGCCATGTCAACTAGTTGTTCTCGGACGTAAGTGAATTGGGGATCGCCATATCCTCTTACTGCAGACCCTGGCATAATATTTGTATAGACAACAGATCCAGTGATACGTTGATTGGGGATAAGATACGGACCAGAACAAGTAACCATAGCAGAGAATGCTATGGTTTTCCCAAAACTCCCATAAGCACCGGTATTTTGGAACATGTCGATATCCATTCCAACAATAGTACCGTCGTTTTTTAAACCTAATTTGGCATTGAAAGATTCGGGGTGCCTACCCCGTCCAGCTTTTAACTCTTCTATTCGGTCGAGGACTATATTAACTGGTTTACCGCTTATCATGGCAAGTACTGATGCGCAGATTTCGTGTGAGAATAGCTCTAATTTGACCCCAAATCCACCTCCAATGTCCGGCATTTTACAGACTACTTGTTCTACTTCTAGGTCGATGATAGTATCGGCGACATATTTCCGTAGTAACTGTGGAATTTGATTTGAAGACCATAGTGTTAATTTGGGAGTTGCTCGGTCATAGTGGGCAACACATCCGTGAGGTTCTAAAGGAGATGGATTAGTTTTGTGTGTTTTAAAAGAACCTTCTACGACTATGTCTGCATCAGATAGGGGATCTTCATAATTTCCCACGTGAACATGGCAAGTGTTTAGGAGGTTTCCCTTAACTTCGCAATTGGGATCCTCACTTAAAATTGGATGTACAAGGGAGGCATCTTTAGCTAGTGCATCTTCTATGTCAACAACTACGGGTAGCTTTTCATATTCAACGTGAACGAGGTCTGATGCTTCGATGGCTATATTTCTGGTTTTTGCCAATACAATGGCAACTTCGTCGCCAACATAACGTACTTTGTCTGATGCCAGGGCCTCTTCATCTGCCCGAGTGAGGCTAGGATGGCCAAATGGCTTCACATACGGGTCGATATCCTCGGCAGTCCAAACCAGCTCGACCCCCGGAAATGCTTTCGCGTCACTTGTGTCGATTGAAATTATACGGGCGTGGGCATGGGGACTTCTTACGAATCTTGCATAAAGCATTCCGGGGAAATGAAGATCGTCGATGAATTGCCCTTGTCCAGTAACTAATTTTTTTCCTAATTTGCTGTTGACACGTTTTCCAATTTCACGATTTTTGAGAAGGTCTTGATTAGATAAGATGGCTTGGCTACTCATGTAAATTTCCTAGTGAGTTTTGTGTTTTGCTCATATATGGGTGTTACGCAGTTGAGTAGCACTTCGAATGTGTAAGAATAGTGAGGCTTTTCGCAGATGGATGGTGAAAAAATTTCCTTTACCAAATTTTACAGTCTTCACATAAAGCTTGATCTGCTTCGAGCCAATAATGGGATGCTGAAGTACCACAAGAATTACAGATTAGATCGGATTGGGAGGTTGAATAAACGGTAGTAAATAAATTTGGAGAGGGGGTCTCAGTTGTCTCGGGGGATTTGTCGGGGATGGGAGAAGAATCCAAGAGGGCTGAAGAAGGCAAGGAATGTGCCTTCTGGAAATCATCTAAAGAATGATTGACTGGCATTAATGAGTATTGATCATAAGGAGATATAACATAAAGGAATTAATCTAGAAAAGAACCTATCGTGGTAATTGCAGTTGATGGGTCGGGGCCGAGGGGATAACCTACTACGATACTACCGGTACGATCATATATCTCCGCGAGTCTCGTAGATACCATTTCGGGATTTCCAGATATGCTGAAAATATTGAGCATGTCATCGGTTACTTTTTGGAATGCTTGTTGGAGATTTCCTTCTCGGATTAGATTACTGATAGAATTTGCAATTGAAGAATCAATATTATGAGATTGTAAAAGTTCAGTTGATGCGCCTGCGACTATGAAAGCCACAGAGGGACGGGAAGCGGATTTTGCTTTAGAGGAATTAGAATCAACGCTGACACACACATGTGCAGAGAAATCAAAAGTAACAGGGGATCTTTCGGTAGAAGATAGACAGGCATCAGAATATTCAATTGCAGTAGATAAATCTTGATAATTGGTAGCGTTGAAAAGTGCTCCTTCGGCTATTTCTGTGCTTAATTTTAAAATATTTTTTCCTTGTGTCCCTATATAAATTGGGATATGTCCAACCGTGAAATTTAAACGTGCATGGCGAATGGTGAGATTTTTCTCAGGGCTTTCATAAGTGACCTGGTCCCCATTCCAAAGAGATCGAATGAGATCGATTGTTTTAGAGAGGTGAAAGAGAGTATTGGTGTGTTCGAGTCCAAAATGGGAGAGTGTAGATCGATCTCCAGCCCCAATTCCAAGAATGGCCCGTCCATGACTAAGTTCCCATAGAGTTGCCATCTGAGAAGCCAATGTTAAGGGGTGGGTCGTGTAGGGATTTACTACTCCAGGACCAATTTGTATGGAATTTGTTGAATTGGCTATTTGGGCCAGGGTTAGAAAGGGGTCTCTATTGTTATAATGGCAACTTGTAAAAATGGTGTCGAATCCAGAAGACTCCGCTAACTCAGAGAGATTAGCAATCTCTTGAGGAGGCAATTCGGGAGTTAATTCAATCGCTTTCAAGGGACCCACCTATGCAGAGCTTTTCGGACTACATCATCTTCGAGCTTCCGGAATAAATCTTGATTTTCTGGAAATGGTCCAAAATCCCAGTCTCGGACGACAACAGCAGGAATTCCACCGTCCCCTTCCCCCATCAATAGATTAGCAGCAGAAGCTAGTTCATCTGAGATACATTGCACAGTTACTTCCAATTCATTCCCTTTTAGGTCGTATTTTCCCCTCCAATCGCGATGGGCAGAAATCCCGGCCCAGCCAATAGCAATCCCCACTTGACCATATCGGAAAGGCCTGCCACAAGTATCAGTGATTATTACAGAAACATTAGATGAAAATTGTTTTTTTAGTCCTAATGCACTATGAGAAGGATCAATGGGAAGAAGGAGAATATCATGTGAACCTGTATTAGATCGATCTATTCCAGCATTAACACAAATATGGCCAAAATGGGTTCTACACAAAATAAATGGTGTTTCAATAAGAATTTCTGAACTTTCATCGAGGATGGCTTGTGCG
>WTZT01000039.1 GCA_009889685.1 Candidatus Hikarchaeia archaeon HikBin4 | reverse complement strand
GGGGTCCTGGAGAAGAGGGTTGTGTTCAAATTCCCCATATATATCCGCGCTAGCCACTGCAAATAATCCGATTAGTAAAAATATAGATAAAATAATAGCAAACTTTTTATTCCAAGTCATTGGTGATTTTGTAAAACATAAATTATATATAAAGCTAATGATTACTATTATCAATAATGAGAAGAAGCAGGAATACTTGGCAAAAGGAGAGAGTGGGAGAAGCCATAAATGATTTCGACAAATCATTTCGGGTAGAAGATGTTTATGGAAAAGTGAAAACTGAGGGAATTGGTATTGCAACTGTTTACAGATATTTGTCTGATTTGAGGGAGGAGAAACAAATTAATTATTTTATGTGTGATGGAAGTGCGTTGTACTCAAAGAATAAGATACAGCATACTCATTTTCATTGCTCGGAATGTGATCAAAGTACACATATACAAGAAGTCAAGTTGCCATTGGGAAAGATTACAGGTGGGAAGGTAGAAAGCTTTCAATTGGATATTAGAGGCATTTGTAAAAATTGCTTACAAGTTGACTCTTCCAAGTAATAAATAAAGTCGGTTCTTTTATATAGACCTGCAATCAACTAACTCCAGATATGAGTAATCAATTGAGAGGGACACCTATGATCATTTTAGGTGAAGGTGCCCAGAGAGTTAGAGATAGAGATGCACAATCGTATAACATTAGAGCCGCTTGTGCAGTGGCAAATGCTGTTCGTTCGACGCTTGGACCGAAGGGCATGGATAAAATGCTAGTGGACAATATGGGAGATGTCACAATTACAAATGATGGAGTTACTATTCTCAAAGAGATGAATATAGAACATCCTACAGCAGAAATGGTCGTAGAAGTTGCACAAACCCAAGAAGATGAAGCAGGGGATGGAACGACAACTGCAGTGGTACTAACAGGAGAATTATTGAAAAATGCAGAAGAATTGCTTGAACAAGATATCCATGCCACCGCAATTATAAGAGGGTATAATTTGGCGAATGAGAAGGTCAAAGAAGAGCTAGAAGTGGTGAGTGATATGATTGATGTTGAGGATTTGTCTTTATTGCGGAAAGTGGCTGAAACTAGTATGACAGGCAAAGGGACAGAAATGCACAAAGAAATGCTAGCAGAGATGGTTGTGGAAGCTGTTAAGAAAGTGTCGTATGAAGATGAAGGTGAAATTTGTGTGGATTTGGATTTTCTGAATATCGAAACTCAATCTGGAGAATCGACGTCAGGGTCCGAGTTATTTAATGGGGCTGTGATTGACAAAGAGGCTACACATGACAATATGCCATCTGAAATGGAGGATGCAAATATTCTTCTTTTAATGGAAGCAATTGAGATTAAAGAAACCGAAGTTGATGCGAAAATCAACATAACAGATGCAACGCAATTGCGCCATGTGTTGGATCGAGAGGAAGAAGAAATTAGAAATCAAGTTCAAAAGATAATTGATTCTGGTGCAAATGTTGTATTTTGTCAAAAGGCCATAGATGAAGTTGCTCGTCATTACCTAGCAAAGGCGGGCATTCTTGCAGTGCGTCGGATGAAAAAAAGCGATATGCATTTCTTAAAGCACTTGCTGGATACAACAATTGTATCAGATATTGATGATTTTTCGAGCGAGGATTTGTCAAAGGGGAAGGTTAGTCGTGATGATGATGATAAGTTATTCTACGTCGAAAGTGCTAATCAAGATGGTTTTGGAGTAACGTTGTTGTTGAGAGGATCAACGGAACATGTTGTTGATGAGCTAGAACGTAGTGTGGGTGATGCCATTGATGTGGTTTCTCAGACCGTCACAGATGGGCAGGTGTTGGCAGGGGGTGGTGCTGTAGAAATAGAGCTAGCTTCACGACTTCGATCTTACGCAGAAGGTGTCAGTGGGAGAGAACAACTTGCTATTGAGGCATTTGCAAGGAGTCTAGAGTTGATTCCAAGAGTACTTGCGGAAAATGCAGGACTAGATCCAATAGATGTGTTAGTAGACCTTAGAGCAGCGCATGAGGAAGGGAACCAAAAAGCAGGAATAAATGTGTTTACAGGAGATGTTGTGAATACATTTGATGCCGGTGTTATAGAGACGACGCATGCCAAGAGACAGGCGATTAGCTCTGCTACTGAGGCTTCCAATCTCATTTTGAAAATTGATGATATAATTGCAGCAGGCGATTTATCTAAAGGTGGAGAGATGGATGATATGGGAATGGGATTATAGATATAAAGATAAAGTAAAATAAGATTTTTAATCAACTTGTATATCAGTTCCAATTTGGACTAAATATTCTAAGTTAAATCCCTTTTCATTGAAATTCTCAGTTGCTCCTTCATTTCGATCCACTACCACTATGAGACGATTTACTTGTGCACCAATAGTGGTTTCTATGAAATTTATAGAATCTAGCATCGTGGATCCAGTTGTAGTGACATCTTCGAGTAATGCTACAGATTGATTTTTTTTAAGAGTGCCTTCCACTCTTGATTGAGTTCCATGTACTTTCACGTTTTTTCGGATGAAAGCAGCAGGTATTCCTGTAAGAAGGGATACTGCAGTTACCAAGGGGACAGCGCCTAACTCGGGGCCAGCAATGACATCAATTTGTGATTCGGATAGCATATCTGCAATTTTCTCTGCGATTGGTCCAAGAACTTCAGGTTGCGTTTCGAATAAATATTTATCAATGTAATAAGTAGATTCAACTCCGCTTGCCAATGTGAACGTGCCATATTTTATGGCACCAGAGGTTTGTATTAAGTTAGAGATGGTAGGCATTACATCCAAAAGCTCACGGTGCAAAAAAAAGGTTTCTGCTTTTGTTGCACAGTATTACCACGGGACTTTTTTGATACCAAGTAGATAGCCGATAATATTTATTGAAAGGTGTAAGAAAGGTGTAAGAATGAAAATAGTCAGGATAATAGAAAGAGTGAAAGTTTCAAAAAACCAGGTTGGAGAGATGAATAGAACTAATAGCAGAGATCCAATTACAAAATCTAATTGGTCAAGCAAGGGGGCAGTAGTTCCTTGAGGTATATCTAAAGATCTTTTTAGAAATGATCCCAAAGCGTCGCCTGAAAGAGATCCAATTGGAAGAGCTATAATGACTAAGGAGGAGAATACAGGTAAGTCGAGAGAGGAGACAGAAAGATTGATTATATTCAATATGAATGCCGCTAGAGCTCCACAAGCTATGCCAGATATAGTACCTCTTATAGTTTTTCCATCTCCAAGGATTCTATTACCACGCCATGAGAGACCTAGGTCCAAGGGAGCACCTCCACCAAAAACTGCGGCGGCATTATTGGGGATATAAGCAGGTAACATGATCCACAGGGATAAGATTACCAATGAGAGGAGATCCACGATACAAATAATACATAATCATTTGACTTAGGTAATTCTATTTTGTCAGAATGGAATCTGGAGAGATAGAAAGTGAGATTCGTCAGGAGGAATTGGATAGCGGGATGCTCATTGCCTTATAGAAACTAATGTGAGGATGGGAATGATAGCTTGGAAAAGAAATATAGCTAGTGGCCTTGTGGTGTTGGTTCCACTTGCACTCACGTATTATGTAATAAAGTGGGCGTATATGTTAGTTTCACAAATAACATTTATAAGTGTTGGGGGAATTTTCCAAGGAAATGGAATCGTTACGGAATTGTTTCAAGTTGGTTTAACAATAATAGTACTGGTATTAGTAACGTTTGTAGTGGGGTATGTGATGAGGACTACAATGGGAGAATTGTTTGGGGGTAAAATTGATGATCTTGTTAACTTTGTTCCAGGACTTAGAATCGTGTATAACGCTGCAAAAATGGCAGTAGAAACTACAGTATCAGAAGACGGAACGCTTCAAGCTCCGGTGAAAGTTACAGTGTGGCCAGGAATGAAAATGACTGCATTCAAAACAGGGAATAAAACAGAAGACGGAAAAGACATACTGTTCATGCCGACATCGCCGAATATTACAACAGGGTTTGTCATAGAGATGGATCCAGACGGGTATGAAGATTCAGAAGAAAGCGTTGAAGATTCACTTGCTCGTGTGTTGAGTGCGGGTTTTGGTGTTAGAAAAGTAAAGTAAAAAGATTAGATAAAGATTGTTTTTTGCAGAAAAATGTTAAGATTAGTCATATATAAGTAAACCATTCGTCGTGTGTCTTATTGCGGCGGTTTAGTACATCAAAAAATTCTGACTGAAGATCTTGTGTTATGTCTCCACGAGACCCCGTTCCTATAGTAGTTTCATTGACTTTTTTAATCGGAGTGACCTCGGCAGCAGTTCCTGTAAAAAATAATTCGTCGGCAGAATACAACTCATCTTCACTGATGATAGCTTCATCGTGCACTGTATAGTCTTTTTCTCTAGCCAATGTAATGATAGTATCACGTGTTATGCCAGCAAGGACTCCCTGGGATAAATCGGGAGTGTATAGTTCACCATCGCGAACGAGGAAAATATTTTCACCTGCCCCTTCTGCCACATTGCCATCGGTATTTAGAAGAATTGCTTCTGAAAATCCATTTCTGTGGGCTTCTTCACTGGCAAGAACACTGTTTACATAAAGTCCGGTTGTTTTGGCATTCATTGGAACTTGATTTGGAGAATATCGCCTCCAACTAGACACCATAACATCTACCCCAGATGCGAGTGCTTCTTCCCCAAGATAAACGCCCCAGGGCCAGCAAGCAATAGCTACTTGGACTGGGATTCCCAAAGGGCTAAGACCAAGGCAGTCGTATCCGAAAAATGCAATTGGACGGATATAGCAAGCGTTTAGATTTTGTCTATGGAGGAGTTCAAGTGTGGCTTCTGTCAGGTCGGAGACAGAATATCCAATATCCATTTCATAAGGCTTTGCTGAATTATAGAACCTAGTGAGATGATCATCCCATCTGAAAATTGCAGGGCCTTGTTCAGTGTTGTAGCACCTAACGCCTTCAAAGATGCCAACCCCATAGTGCAAACTGTGGCTTAAAACATGAATATGTGCGGAATCCCAATCCACAAAAGAGCCATCTAGCCAGATTGTAGTAACATCCATATCATCAAATATTGCCATATTCCCTTGTTAGTCTCCGTGGTCTTAAAAATCTAGTTGTTATGTTCGGAAAATTCAGTTAATACGTGGCACTATAGACAGAGATATGTAATTCGTCTGTGTCGTTGAGAGCTAGTTTTTTTCTCAAATTGACGGGAGAAAGTAATTCGAGTTGTTCTTCTCCATGACGGGTTTTCTCTGGAAGAATCACATGAACGGGTAGAGCTTTTCCCCCCATAGGTTCGGTTATGATGGCAGGATAACAAGTGGCAGACCCATAGGTTCGATCTCCATCGATCCATTCATTGATTAATAAAGGAGTTAATTCAGATAAATTAGATTTGAGTTGGATACTAGACGTATTTAGTGTCATATTCAGAGTTCCAGGAAATGGTTCATATCCAAGTATAGATTGAAATTGGTCTAAATATCCAGTGAGTGAGAGGAATTTCTTTGCATCACCCATACCGGTTGTGATAGTTCCTATGAAGAAAAATGGGGTGTTATCCATAACGATTTATTCGGCGTAAGCGGCTGTTTCAGTTTTCCAAAAGCTACTAGATTTTTTAAGCATAGGTATCCACGTTTCTTCATATTTTGAAAGGAGTGCGACTCTAGAAATTGGTACTGTTTTGAGAGTATTATGTTCGGGTAGGTAGGATCCAATTTCTTTTGCAAAATCCACTATTTCTTGAGTTTCGGGCATTATGTCCCGTGATAATCTGTCCCGGGAGTGTCCTACGTGCATATACGCTTTGAGTTCTATAAAATCGGGGTCTGCCCGTTCGTAGAAAGCGGCATACCAATCTGGATTCTCCATATTCCACCCTTTGAGAAGTGTAGTTCTGAGAACCGTTCTACAGGATTTTTTGTGGAGAACGTCCATGGTATCAATAAGTTGCTCCCATGCGTTTTTATCAATAGGTCGCACTACCTTATCAAAAGTTGATCTTTCA
>WTZT01000038.1 GCA_009889685.1 Candidatus Hikarchaeia archaeon HikBin4 | reverse complement strand
GTGTAAAGGATTTGATAATGGACGGATAATTTGGCTATCTACATCTTCGTCGAGGGGCAGAGTTAAAGAATTGAGTTCTTCTTCGATTGTTTTCCCGGTGACGGTCATGGCATCTCCATGGAAATGTCCACTTTCAAGGAGTCGTCGAATGACTATGGGTATACCACCCTGGTTGTGTAAATCGGCCATTAAGAAAGTTCCCCCGGGGCGAAGATTACAAATATGTGGGGTTTTTCTACTAATGCTGTCAAATTCAGATAATTCAAGAGATATTTTTGCTTCTGCTGCTATGGCCAGTAAATGGAGAACTGCATTGGTTGACCCCCCAATAGCAACTAATAAAGAAATTGCATTCTCGAAGGATTTTTTGGAAAGGATTTTGGAGGGTGTTAAATTATTTTTAATACATTGTGAGACGAGTTTTCCAGCATTTCTAGCGATTAATTTCCGTTCCGCAGTTACTGCAGGTGCGGTTGCAGATCCAAGAGGTGCCAGTCCTAATGCTTCACTAAGAGAAGCCATAGTATTTGCCGTATACATTCCAGCACAGGAACCTGCCCCGGGACAAGCTGCGTGTTCTATAGCATCTAGTTGCGCCCTAGATATATCGCCCCCTGCATAAGCTCCAACGCCTTCAAAAACATCTTGAATAGTAATGTCTGCACCATGATATTTTCCTGGTAAAATGGTACCGCCATAGACGAATACTGAAGGCAAATTTGTCCTTATAGAAGCCATCATCATTCCGGGGAGATTTTTATCGCATCCAGCTATAGTCACTAAGGCATCGAGTCGTTCACCAAATGCCACCAGTTCTACAGAATCTGCAATTACTTCGCGAGAAATAAGAGATGCTTTCATTCCTTCAGTTCCCATAGAAATACCGTCTGAAACGGTTATTGTTCCAAATTCAATTGGCATGCATTTAGATTCATTTAATCCTTCTATAACTTCATGTGCTATATCATCTAGATGGACATTGCAAGGGGTGATATCTGCTGCAGGATTTGCCACTCCAACCATGGGGTTTGATAGGTCATCATCATTATACCCCATTGCACGAAACATTGACCTATGAGGTGCCCTATCCGGGCCTTTGGTTACATCTGCACTCGGGAGCTGATCGCTTTTGTTCTCGATAGGATCGCCAGAATTCATTATAGTTGAGGGTGGTTTCGAAGAGTCTTAAAAGATCCGTGATTGTACAGAAAAGTCTTTGCTAAACAATTATAATATTGGAGCATGAGTGCCAAAGTTATTGTAGGAGGTAGGCTTCATTTTGGGTTTCGTAATCTCTGTTTAAACGAGAATTACATTTATGGAGGTGTGGGAATGGCAATAGAAAGTCCAAAAATAAGTCTGATTGCGGAGGTTTCAGATAGAATCATATGTGAAGATGATAGATTGGTTATGTATGCTGAAAAAGCAGTTGAAATGTTAGGAGTAAAAGGGATAAAAATTCAAATTGAAGAAGAAATACCAGAACATATTGGACTAGGTAGTGGGACGCAAATGGCCCTATCTGTTTATACAGCAGTTTCGAGGGTTTATTGTATAGATTCAAATATTAGAGAAATTGCTCCGAAACTAGGAAGAGGTAAACGAAGTGGGATTGGGGTTTCAGTTTTTGAAAAAGGTGGTTTCTGTATCGATGAGGGTCACAAAAATGTCCCTGGAAATAGGGGAGTTTTGAAATCTGAAGAATGGAAAATACCTGTTGAAAGATACACTAGTAAGATACCTGAAGAATGGAGTTTTGTGGTTGCAATGATAGAAGCGATACCAGGATATTCTGGTGAAATGGAAGAGGACCTTATCAGAATGGTCATACGAAGTGCAAAAAATGAAATTACAAATAAAATAGATAATGTAATAACTAATAATTTGTTACCGTCTATTGCTAGAAATGATTGTAAAGGGTTTGGATCTGCTATTTCTGAAATAAGTTGGTTGAATGGTCGGTGGTATGAAAAATATCAGAATGGAATATACAGACCTCCAATTGGGAATATAATAGAGATATTGCAAGAAGATAATAGAATATTTGGAATGGGTCAATCTTCGTGGGGGCCATCTTTATATTGCATAACAGTGAAAGATTATGAAAATGAAATCAGAAAAAAAGTACATAAAGTTTTAAATGAATTTGATATTGAGGGTAAAGTGATTATTACGTCTGCGAGAAATAAAGGTGCAGAAATAAAACCTATTAGATAATTATTTGAAACATATTCCGATAGGATCTGTATAAGAATACTTAGGATAGTAAAACATCCAATAAATCTATAATTTGAGACATTGAATCTATAATCTCTGTAGATTCGGGTAATTCTTTAAGCCCGAATATTCGAATTAGATAAAGAGACACGTCTGCCAAATATAGACGCAGTGGGAATAAAATCCTATCAATTATAGGGTTATCTAAGTTAATGTTGTTATCTAAGTCATTGGCGATCTATGACTAAAATGTCAGAGTCCATAGATATTTTCATAATGCACATGGCAAATAATTTATTTCATTTTAAATTTATATATAAACGAAAACGAATAGTTATGCTAATGTCTATTGACTACATTGCAAATAGATATGAAACGTGTGATGGCCCAAGGTGTATTTGACATTCTACATTCGGGGCATCTTTATTATTTGTCAGAAAGTGCTAAACTGGGGGAAGAATTGCACGTGGTTATTGCTAGAGATTCACGTATAAAAGATAGAAAGAATATATTCATGGAAGAAAATGAGAGAAGGGAAATTGTAGAAGCAATGGAAATGGTGAATTCTGCAATTTTAGGATCGGAGGGGAGCCTCTTTGATAGTGTAAAGAAGATAGAACCAGACATTATAACTTTAGGATATGATCAGGAATTTGATATAAATTTATTAGAAGATCAACTTAGAGAAGCTGGATTTATAGGTATAGAAGTGGTTAGAGTGAAAAAATATGAGAGGGAAGGATTACGATCTTCGAGTAGGATCAAAGGAAACATTCGATCTAAAGAAGGTGAAGAAATTTTCTTTTCCAGAAAAGAAAGAAAAATTAGTTAACCATGTCAAAACTGATTCAAGTGTATTTGATGGTGAGCAATCTAACAAAGTCAAGAGATTTTTATGAGAGGGTAATGGGATTATCACCGAAAAATAGTGGGAATGGGACTTGTGCTTATGAAACGGGTGGTTGTGAATTGAAACTCCAGATTGATTTTGATTCCATAGCTTTGAAGGCATTTAATTTAGAGCCTCCAAGAGAGGGAAATAGGGGAGATGGTTCAGTTTATATTGTGGCAATCGAAGGTGAAATTGGTCAGATATATAAAAAAATAAAAGATGCCATTAAAAATTCGGATGGGAAACTAATAACAGAACCTAGAGAAGTCCCATGGGGAGAATCTATGTTTCTAGTACGAGATCCAGATGGATATTTAATCGAAGTGAGGGAGAGTACTAGTTAAAAAATAGAATGGACATCGGGGTTGAGGGAAGTTAGAGAGTACAATCCATCAGAAGAATCTACTATTTTCATAGATTCTAAATATTCAAGGTGGGCAAATATTTCACCAGATCCATATAACGTGTGAATTCCATCAAGCGGACCAAATATACGAGTGCTAAGGTCCCAAATATCAGTGGGATTCGTTAACAGAGAAATAATTTGTTCGAGGCGGTTCCGGTGATGCTGAAGAATCTCATTAATGCGGGTAGTTGGTGTCAATATTTCATGTCGATGTCCAGGATAGAATATGTCTAAATTTTGATTTCTAAGACGTAAGAGGCCATCACGGTATTGAGAGAGGGAGGAAGTGACTCGAAGATCTGCACCCCCGATATTCGGGGTATAAACGGGGAGAACGGCGTCTCCGACAAATGCTAGATTAGTTTCTGTGGGTATGAAGCAAGAAAGACCCAAAGTATGACCGGGTAGATGGAATACTGAGAAAGTATAATTTTCAGATTCTATTTGATCTCCATCATTGAAATTAGTTATATGAGGTGGTGGGCCCCCTAGTTTATGGCCAAGTTTGAGTACATCAATGAGAGGGTCGAGTTTAGAGGGAGGTATACGCCACTCTTCAAATCTTTTTTCAGCCAGATTAAGTAGCTCATGGAGAGCAGAGGGATCTTTTTGAACCAGAGGGGAATCTTTTGCGTGGCAATAGACTTTCGCTCCACTTTCTTCTTGAATTGTTCCGGCCAAACCAACGTGGTCGGCGTGCCAATGAGTGAGTAGAATGATATCAATGTCGGAAGTAGAACATCCATAGTTAGATAGTTCTTGTTGGAATTCTAGATGTATTTTCGGTGAAAATAGACCAGTATCTATGAGAATTGTTTCATTTCCGTCATCTAACAAATAGGCACTATTTTTTCCTTCAAACTCTGTGTTAGATAGAGATATTCTGTGCACACCACATATACAAAACTAGGTAGCATTACCGTTTCGGGAGGGGATAGGAAGTAGATTGGATGAAAACGAGAAGGTTAGCCGAACATTTGACGCATCATGGGGTGCATTTCCATAAGTTGTTCTTCTGCTATTTCTTCATATAATTTATACACAATAGAAACGGTGAGAAGTAGTCCAGTTCCGCCAACAGCTCCAATGGTTCCTAGCATATTAGCACCCACAGCTAAGAAGCCTACAAGTGCGCCCCCAACTACAGTGACGAGTGGGATATATCTTTGCATGACTTTTTCCAATACCGCAGGGTTTCTTCGGAACCCAGGAATCTGCATTCCGGAACGTTGGATTTGTTGGGCAGTGGCTGCAGGACCCATATTAGTGGTTTCTACCCAGAAAATGGCGAAAATGGCCCCTCCAATCACCATGATGAAGAGATCTGTTGACACACGTAAAAGAATTTGCCAGGGTTCTACTGCAGTTTGTCCTAACCACCACATCCAATCTCCAGGCGACATGATGGGATTCAAATAGTAGAAAAGTCCACCAACAGGTCCATTTGAAGAATAAACACCGAGCCAAGAAGGCATATTTCTCATTTGAGAATCCAGAATTCTACCTAAAAATTGAACATTGGCTTGTAAAGCCCGGACAAGAATCATGGGTAAGACACTTGCATAAATCAATTTTACAGGGAAACGACCTTTTGCTCCTCTAACTCTAGAATGACTCAAAGGTATTTCGACTCGAACGGACTCGAAATAAACAACGAGTCCGAAAATGAGAAGTGTGGTGAAAAGAGCTAGAATTTGACCCTTGCCGAATAGCAATTCTTGAAAACCACCAGAGAAAAGGGGAGAGACTTGGATGTTTCCTAGTGCCATACCAATCCAAGTGGGAATGAGCCCACTGGGTTGAGTATCAGATCCAAGAGTGAATATTCCTCCGACTAGATGTTGGCTGACGCTTGCCACAATAAAAAGTCCCACTCCAGATCCTATACCCCACTTTGAAACAACTTCATCCATATAGAGTATGAAAAGCCCCCCTGCAAAAATCTGGGCAAATATTATCCATCGAACTGCATTGAGACTGACACCTAATTGGGTGCTTACGAAGGGATCTGCTGGTAAGAATCCACCAGCAAATACCATGGGGAATCCAGTTAGAATAACCATCAAAATGACCAAAAATTTCTGGAGTCCTTGATATATGACTTGATCGTCAGGGTTCGAAGTATCCAGACCTAAAAGATCTGCACCAGCTAACAACTGCAAAACTATACTTGCAGTGACGATGGGTCCAATTCCAAGTTGAAGTATAGAGCCTTGCTCACCGGCAAGAATAGATCTGAATTGACCAAATATATCTTGGGCATTCCCACCCAAACCATAAAGGGTGACATTGGTCAAGTAGAAATAAACGACTAGAACCAATAAAGTCCAAAGCATTTTTTGCCGGAATGGGACATGTTTTATTGGGCGTCGAACTGCAGGAATACGAGAAAGAAGGGGCGCTATAGATTCTTTCCAAGACATGAGTTATTCCTCTTCAATATGTGAATTATTAGTATAAATTGCAGTTCCTCCAGCGGATTCTATTTGGGTGACGGCTTTTTGAGAAAATACATCAGCAGTTATTTCGAATGCGTGGTTGATTTGACCTGAGGAAAGAATTTTTACTGAGTCGGATTCGCAAAGGTTTTTAAAGATATCTCGAGCGCTTAATCGGAAACCTTCTTTGGTTTTTTCTGCTATTCCAGCATCTACAAGAGAG
>WTZT01000037.1 GCA_009889685.1 Candidatus Hikarchaeia archaeon HikBin4 | reverse complement strand
CGGTATATCTGAAGTCTTTTCTTGCGTCATATTCTCTTTTTCAAATTCCCCTCCGCAATCGTTTTGCCACATGGCGCTGAAGTTTCCCCTATATGAGCGGCAACGACGGCGACCTCGATGCTATTCGTCAACAGCGAATGGCTGAACTCCAAGCGCGCCAGCAACAAACAGCAGCACAGGACATGGCCCAAGAGCAGGCATTACAACAAGCAGAAATGCAAAAACAGGCCATCTTACGACAATTCTTAACCGATGGGGCTCGAACACGATTAAATTCAGTTAGGATGGGTAAACCAGAATTCGCTTCTCAAGTCGAACAACAAATAATTGCTTTGGCCCAAAGTGGGAGACTCGGTGATAAAATAAGTGAATCACAGATGAAGGATCTACTTAAAAAACTTTCTCCTTCTTCTAGAAAAAGCTTCGACATAAAACGGCGTTAATACTATATATTACTGTATGTTTTAAACGGAAGAATTCAAGCGCATCCAGGAAATACCTACGTATATGCACGACCGTCTCAAAGGCTTTCGAGAATTTTATCCTGAGGATATGGTTAACCGAAAAGCCGTATTCAATTCAATTGAAAATACAATATCTAGCTATGGGTTTCGAGAGATAGGGACGCCTTCTCTTGAGAGAACTCAATTGTACGTTGATAAGAGTGGAAGTGAAATTGTAGACCATTTGTACTCTTTCCAGGACCAAGGGGGGCGAGATATCGCATTGACGCCAGAACTTACGCCTACAGTCGCTAGGATGGTGGCTTTACGCGGAAAATCTCTCCCAAAACCGATAAAATGGTTTTCAACAAGACCTTTCTGGCGATACGAACAGGTTCAACAAGGCCGTTTTCGGGAATTTTATCAAACAAATGTTGACATCTTCGGATCATCTTCTCCCAGTGCTGACGCCGAAATTATCGTTTGTGCCGCACACATACTATCTAATCTAGGATTAGATGAAGATGATTTTATTTTTCTAGTATCCCACCGAAGTCTCTTATCTGGTCTACTGGAGTCTTTCTCTCCCGATGTAGATTTATCCGCTGCCATACGGGCAATAGACAAAAAAGATAAAATTGACTCTCAGCTATATGCTACATTGTTATCTGACTCCAATTTCCCCTCCAATTCTATCGACGATTTGAATGATATTCTTTCTCTCACAGATTTATCTGAAATAGCAGAATTTGCACACAATGAATCTATGCAATCTGCAATTCAAAATTTAGAAGAAATATTTAATATAGTGTCTCAAACAGTAGCCGAAAAACACTGTTCTATTTCTCTTAAAACCGCGCGCGGACTTGATTACTATACGGGGTCCATTTTTGAGTGCTTCGACGCTTCGGGAGAGGTCCACCGGTCCATTTTTGGTGGTGGGCGGTACGACAATCTAATTAATGATTTGGGCGGGCCTTCTACTCCTGCTGTAGGATTCGCTTTCGGCGATGCCACTTTGGAAAAATTACTTATGAGGGCCGGGACCTGGCCAAATAAAAATCTCAAAACAGATTACTATGTAATTCAAGTCGGAGACACTCATGAATCTGCAATCCAACTAGCCCATGCCCTTCGAGACCGCGGCAACATAGTGGAAACCGATGTTTCTGGAAGGAAATTCACATCACAACTAAACTACTCAAATTCAATCAACACCGAGACTGTAATCATCGTTGGAGAACGTGACTTAAAGGAAAACAAAATAACTATCAAAAAAATGTCCACTGGGGAAGAACTCCAAGTTTCTCTAGATGATTTCCCTGGGGATTATGATAGCCCTACTTATGACGATTTTGCACCCACAACATCTTAGATATTTAGCATCATGAAACAAGCCTTCAGATTAGCTTATGACGGAAGGCATTTCCACGGTTTCCAGAGACAACCTCATCTACCTACCATCGAAACATCCTTATTTCAATCTTTGGCCAATTTGGGCCTTTGCAACGACGTACCCGTTGATTATTCCGCTGCTGGACGGACAGATTCCGGAGTTTCTGCTATTGCACAAACGGTTTCATTCGACGCTCCCAGTTGGTGCACTCCCTCTGTTATAAACTCAAAACTTCCAAGATCTATTAGGATATGGGCTTCTACCACTGTTCCAGAAAATTTTAATGCCACTTTGGATGCTTTCAACCGCACATACACCTATTATCTTCATGCATCCAATTTAGATTATGAGCTTTTGAACTCTAGTATTCAACTACTATCTGGGCTACATGATTTTCATAATTTAACCCCCGATAAACAACGTACAAAACGCGACATAACGATAAGTGCCACTCCTTTTGAGGACCACTTTGTCATCTCTATAGAATCTAGTGGATTCCCTCGTGAATTGGTGCGGAGAATAATCTCTTTAATTGTGGAAATATCTTCAAAAAAATCACCCCTAGAAAAAATAGATCGTGTTTTTTCCCCCCGTCCTCTAACCGGTCCCGACGGAGTTCCTCCTGCACCTGCGTACCCTCTAGTCCTTTATGATGTTGATTATCCGTACAAATTTCAATGTGATCCCAAAGCTATCGATAGTGCCCGTAATATATTTGAAACATTATCTAAAAAACATTTAACACTCTCTCATATTTTCCAACACATACCTCAATTTTTAACTTGATTTTCTAGTTTTCCTTTCTACCATTGCTATCATGCATATCGATAAAATTATGAGTACTACTCCATACGACCCTGGTAATGAGTCAACCCATCGCCCCACTCCCTCAAGTGGCCAATATAATTTATGATTATTTGGGTCAAGTATGCCCAAACCAATAAAAAAAGAGACTATATACCCATATCCTACAAGCGCCATGAAACAATCAGTTTGAGCTGTACTTCTATTTTTTTGTTGGCGCCTTGAAACGACAAAAACCGGGGCAAATAGGGGAATTATTACCACTAGTAGTATGGCACCTAGAATAATCTGTTCTCTAAATGGACCTGTCCCTGTCGGATTTGCAGTCCATGTAATCCCTGCAAGTACTATCAAAAAAACAATAAATATTCCTATCATTGAACTGATCAAAACATACGATTTAAACACTAAAGAACGGCTTTTTCCAGCCGCATATTTATATGTCCCAACCAAACCTAGTTTCTTATCTGCCATATCCGTTATCTATCTACCATCTACGCCGCACTATATTATCTATTTCCAAAGATTTTATCGACTGCTTTAAAAGATGGCAAGAGAATAAATGACAATCAAAAATATCCATTCAATATATAATGTCACACCGAAACCTCCTTGTTCTCAAACTGAGTGGGAGTAAGCATGATCTGTATTAAAGCCGAAATACCGCAAGAGATATGTGATATCGATAGCGAATTAAAAGCGATTTATCACAGCAAAGATACGGTTTGTATTTGGGTTTTGAAAACAAGGGGAGATAGAAACAGATTCATGGAAGAAACTATAGGTATGTTAAAAGATGAAAGGGAGGAGCATTTTGAATCTTTCTATAAGTAAAAAGTTACAAAAGTGAAAGTCCAAGTATCAAAACTTAAACATATTATCTATTTCCACTTTTACCATCCACTTCTGATATCTAACGTTGCCAGTCACTGAACCAAAGCAGATTTGGTCATGAACGTCACAGAAGAATATATGCGGATAGACATTGGAAACAGCATTGATACTGTTGCATCTCCTGGCATATCTTCCGATACTCTAGATTCTTTAGACGATCAAGTCGCCGCAATCCATTCTGTTATAGGGCCCAAAATCAACAACAATAGCTTCGGATATGCAGCTCTCAACATACTGTCTCCCGAGGAACTAAAAAATTTATGTGACTTCACCGAATCCTTTTCCGATTTTTCCAATGTACTTACAATTGGAATAGGTGGGAGTGCACTAGGATCTGCAACGCTCTCAACCGCACTTGGACTTTCTGGCCATTATGTACTTGATAATGTTGATCCTTCAGCAAACCTAACTCTACTTAATAATCTCGATTTTACAGATACTGTCATCAACATTGTTTCTCTTTCTGGTTCTACCATCGAAACTATTTCTAACTTTTTAGTAGTAAGGAATCTAATGAATGAACAAAATATAGATTGGACTTCTCAAACTTTTGTAACTACCTCTAATAAGGGACCTCTGTACGATCTTTCTGATAAATATAATCTACCTCTTCTTCCTTTCTCCGAATTTATCCCCGGACGCTTCTCCGCCTTATCTTCTGTTAGCCTTGCACCCATCGCAATTTTAGGTGGATCTGTAGAAGAAATTCTTAAAGGGGCCCGAAGTGGACTCGATTCACTTTCTGAGTCGATCTATAGTTCTCCTGCGTATGCTTATGGTGCTATTACAACTGAATTATTCAATTTAGGAATTATCTCAAATTCACTCATGCCTTACTCAGAACGTTTAGAAACTTTTACCGAGTGGTTTGCTCAACTCTGGTCCGAAAGCCTTGGAAAAGAAGGCATTGGTCAAATACCTCTGAGGGCAATGGGGGCTACCGATCAACATTCTCAACTTCAACTTTATCGGGCCGGAAAACGAAATCTAATGGTTACATTCATCGATGTCGTAAACCATCAAACTGAACTAACCATACCTGCATCTGAGTTTGGAGATTTCGATTATCTTTCTAACCTCGATTTAGATACCCTCTTGAGAACAGAATTACAAGCAACAGAGGCTAGCTTGGCAGACGTGGGGTGCCCTTCTATCAGAATAGAAATCGATCAGGTAGATTCTTTCTGTCTTGGAGAACTTTTACACGGATGTATGGCATCGTGTATTATTTCCGCAGAGCTACAAGGAATAAACGGATTTGACCAACCTGCAGTCGAGTGGGGAAAACAAGCATTAAAAGATATCCTAACTGGAAAATCTAGTTCAGAATCTAGCTCCATTCAAAACAAAAATTCCTATTGGATTGGAAAATAATATCAATGTCTATTTTTGATCAATTCATTTTTCAATGCTACCAGAAATTGTTAATTCCTCTTCTTTCTTTTTTCTTAACTCCCGAACAAATAAAACAACTAAAAGAAATCATTTTTGCCACTTTTATCGGTGTATTTGGTTTAATCGCAATTGCATTTTGGAGTTTGTTTCTGGCCTTAATTATCTCATTTTTATCTGGAACCGGTCTAGAACGACTCCTTACAAGTGCTCTCTCTGGAATTCTCATAGGCTCACTCGCCTTATCTATGGGTCTTCTTACAGCTTTTTTATTTTATATGCGCCGTACAAAAACATCCCTTGAGTTCCTCGATATCCGCTTTCCTACTAGGCGCGATTTGCTCTATGTTTTACTCGGCCTAGTTGTCCTTTTTCTAATACTTATCATCTTCGGTGCAATCTTCGAATATTTTGGAGCAGAAACAACATCCCATTCCGTCGAAAATCTGATCTATTCCAATCCTAAAATAATGCTTTTACTCATCCCAATTTCTCTTTTCCTTGTCGGCCCCCTTGAAGAATTACTTTATCGAAATATTATTCAAAAATCTCTGTATAATTCATTTTCTCCTGTCGGTTCTATTTTAATATCAAGTATTATTTTCTCTGCTGTCCATATCTCTGCTTACTCTGGAGGCGAACTACTTCAAAATCCCCTCCCCGTTCTTAACGCATTGTTTGTAATTTTCATTTTATCAGTTATCATCGGATTTGTGTATTATCAGACTAAAAACCTCGTCACAGCTGCTTTATTACACGGTATTTATGATTCAATCATTTTTGCCGCTTTCTATGTTAACACTACTACCGGTGCAGCCGCAACAATATCTTCCCTTCTCTTATTTTGAGGGATTTTTTCTACTTAACTGACCCCCGCATATCGGACAGTCTTTCTGCATAGTTTTACTTTCCTTGCCACAACTCCCACATTTGAATATCCAATTTCTTTTCTCTTTGATGGTCTCTTTCGCGATCCCTTCGACCATTAATCCAATTTCTGCAGCCGTATTTTGAATTGCATAATCATCAGTTACTAATACTCCTTCTAATTCCATTGCAGCAGCAATTAAACAAATATCCGTTCTAGAAAGAACAGTATGGTCTCCTGTTTTTTTAGATATCTGAATTACTTCTTCAATAGTTCTTTCCTGTGGTACTTGTATTTGCATTCCCCCTCCTCTCATAGCTTCAAAACGCAAACGTGCTTCCCCATTCAATTCCCCTGAAACTTCTGCCACTGTCGCGATGTTTCCCTCTTTTGTGTGGCCTCTAATAAACGCAG
>WTZT01000036.1 GCA_009889685.1 Candidatus Hikarchaeia archaeon HikBin4 | reverse complement strand
ATAGTACCAAATCCTGCTTCTTCGAGTGCTTGGGCTTTTGAGAGACCAATGCCTGGAAGATCTGTTAGTTTAAGATTGATTTCTTCGTTTTGAGGGGATGGTTCTGGCGCTTCTACTATTATTTCCTCTATAGCAAGAGCGGCGTCGGAATCAGGAGGCAATTCTACTGATTCGGATGTGGGGGTCAACAGGCCGTCTATTGCCTCATTTTCTGGACCCGATTCTGTGCCAACTGGTTCTTCTTCTCCGGGGATTGTATCAAGGATGAAAAAATCATCAGGTAGTTTAGCACCTGGAGGGATGAGTTTTACATTTACTCCAATAGTACCTAGTTTGAGTATTGCCACGGATTGACCACGATCAACTATTTCTTGGGCAGGTTCACCATTATGTTTGATATATCCACGGTTGAATTTTTCAACTCTGCCACGTGACCCGGTGACTTTTCCTGATAAAACAATTTCGGCACCTAATGCCCCCGACGCCATAATTCGGTCTACGGTCGTATGGCCTGCTTTTCGGAAGTACCAACCGCGTTCAAGGGCGTTAGCCAATCTATCAGCAACTATTTGGGCATTAAGATCAGGTTCGTGGACTTCTTGTACGTCTATTTGAGGATCGTCGAGGGAGAAGTTGGCTTTGAGAGCCGCAGTTATTTCACGTATTTTTTTACCACTTTTTCCAATTACCATTCCAGGCTTTTCTGCTTTGAGTACTATTTGAGTCCCCATGGGGGTCTTAGCTATTTCCATGCCCCCATATCCCGCACGTTGAAGTGTAGATTGTAGATACTCATTTATTTGAGAATTTTGCAGTCCTTTTTGTATGAATTGATGTTCATCTGCCATCTAAGAATCAGCCTCCAAGATTATTTCAACATCTACTAGTGTAGTGTTCCAAGGAGTGGCACGACCAAATGCTCGGGGGCGTCTGCCACGTCGGACTCCAACTCTATGCGCGGCCACATGCACGATATTCATAGAGGGTGAATCGAGGCCTTTGTTGTCTGCATTCCCCATAGCGTTAGTTAATAATTTTAAGAATGCACGAGAAGCTTTTTGAGGATACCTTCCAGCATCCCAGCCAATCAGATCTTTTCGGTGGCCTACTCCACTATTGTGAGTTCTGAAGGGGATGGACCGTTTTAGATCTATTACATCTTCTAAATAAGATATAGCATCGGAAGTGGTTTTTCCTTTAATTGCCCGAGATATTTCTCGTGAGTGTTTAGGACTTATATCTTGGTTACGGATTATCGCCCTAGCTGTAGTATTTTGGTCGGATTGTACGGAGTAATTGATTCCCATGATTTTATTTAAGTGGTACGAATTTCGAGGAGCGGGTTGCGCCTACACCGGCTTGGCCATGTTTGACTTTAGTTCGAGTTAGTTGAAATTCTCCAAGGTAATATCCTAGCATGTCTTCCTCAATTTTCACACGTTTGAAGATTTGTCCATTGTAAACAGCGAAGGTCAATCCAATGAATTCTGGCAGGACGGGCATGTCACGGATATGCGTCCGTATAGGTTGGCTTGCAGTGGATACAGGGTCCCTCTTACGTGCCTTTTCACGTAGCTTTTCATGCTCGGTCGAAAGTCCCCGTTTAAGGGTTCTTCGAGCCCTTGCGGGGAGTAATTCTGCTAATTCCTCAATATTAAGAGCTTGCAACTGTTCAGTTGTGTGTCCATGATATGTGAATGCTCCTTCTTGGCCAGTGAGATAATCTACCTTATTTTTCATCGGGAACCACCTCTGCCAGTTCTTCTAGAAGCGATTGCACCAACTTTTCGTCCAGGTGGAGCGCCTCTTGCGACACTTTTTGGACGGCCAGGGTGTTGTTTTCCACCACCTCCAAAGGGGTGATCGACTGCATTCATTGCAACGCCCCTCACACGAGGGTATTTCGTACCTCTAACACGCATTTTATGGAATTTCTTCCCCGCTTTAACAAACGGTTTTTCGGTGCGTCCACCTCCAGCTACAATACCTATGGTTGCACGACATCTAGGATTTAAGCGTTTGATTTCACCAGAAGGCAATTTGACCATTGCTGCATTAACATCGTGGCTAATCAAGGTGGCACTTACTCCACTAGCTCTAACAAATTTTCCACCATCCCCAGGCCTTGCTTCTATGTTGCAAACTGGAAGACCTTCGGGTATTTCTGAGAGGGGCAAAGTATTTCCTGATTTTATTTCTGCAGAGATTCCAATTGCGATGGAATCTCCAACTGCAATGCCTTCAGGGGCAAGAACATAGCGACGGTCCCCATCATTGAAATCCACAAGTGCGACAGGAGCACTTCTAGCAGGATCGTGTTCTATTTCTATTACAGTTCCTTGGACCGTGTCAGAATCGGAAGGGGTGGCCTTGTGGGAGAGATTTGCTTTATATTTATGAGAAGGGGCTTTGAAAGTGGAGCTACCAGAAGTCCCGGCTCTCCCGCGTCTTTGTCCTTGAATTCTGCGTCCCATATTAGAATACCCCCACTCTAGAGATTACGTCTTGAGCGTCGTCTTCTGTGGATAATTGTACTGTTGCTTTTTTGATTCCTTTCATTGTTATCTGAGTATTTACTTTGGTGACAGATACACCATAGTGATCTTCAACTGCTTGTTTAATTTCAGGTTTAGAAGCACTAAGATCAACTATGAATACTAATTTATTTTCGAAATCAATGGAGTCCATTGTTTTCTCAGTTATGAGTGGATAATGTAAAACACTCATTTGTTTTCTACCTCTTTGATAGCGCTTTCAGTCCATATTGTCAATCGCCCAGCATGAGTTCCGGGTGCTAGGTCTTCTGTGTTGACTTCGCTAGCAATGACTGCATCGACACCGGGAACATTTCGTGCGGCCAAAAGTACTTTGTCAGAAGTGACCAACAAGATCGATTTGGAACGTTTGTACTTCCTACCTCTAGTTTTTCCTCGCCCTGCACGGACTTTTGGTGAAGCTGATCGATCGAGATCGGAAGAAATTCCAATGTTATTGAAGACTTCGACGATATCTTTTGTTTTTGTTAGATCTGAAACATCATCAGTTATCACGATAGGCAAAATAACTTTGTCATCGAAATTATGCCCTCTAGAACGAACCAAATCTGCATTTGCTGTTGCGGCGATGGCACTCCGAACTGCTAGCCTTCGTTCTTTTTCATTGATTTTTAAAGAATAAGATTTGGTAGATTTGGGGGGATGACATCTTCGACCGCTAACAGTTTGTGGTACTTTTCTTCCTCGCCCGTTTGATCGGGGGACTTGTGCAAGTCCATGTCCACTGCCTAAGGATTTTGCAGAAGTTCTTTTCCCAGCAAATGGATCGGAACCATAAGGCTGTTTTCGGTTGGCTTGGGATGCCACTACTGCTTTTTGAATCAAATCGGGACGATAAGGTGTGTCGAATGCAGAAGGAAGGTCTACCGTTCCTTCTTTAGTTCCTTTAAGATTGAATAGTGTAGCTTTCATAATAGATTATCCTTGATTTGATGTTTTAGAAATGTGGGTGATTTCAATAGGTGAATTGGGTCTGTTTGGTCGGGTTGCATGCCGGAATCTCAATAAGCGTTTTTGAGACCCAGGCAGAGAACCGTGTACGAGTACATGCGGTCCGTTGACTTCGCCATAACCCAAGAATCCGCCGGAGACGGATGCCTCATCGGCGTCCCCTATAGAGAGAAGACGTTTGTTATACTCTGTGCGTTGGTGATAACCAGTTTGGCCTTGCTGAGGTACAGTGGATCTAACACGTGAAGGGTTCCAAGGTCCAAGGTTTCCGATTCGTCGTTTGTACCCTTGGCGATAGTGTTTTCCTTTCCGTTTTTGAACTCCCCAACGTTTGACAGGTCCTTGTGTACCTTTTCCTTTTGTAATGCCTGCTACGTCGAGGTAATCACCTTCGGAGAAAATATCACCTACGTTGTGGACACCTCCATCTCGTAAGAGGCTAAATGCAAAATCTAATCGTTCGGATATGGAACCCCCTCCGATTCTTGTCTCCATTAAATCTGGTTTTTTCTTAGGGACTCCAGATATAGAAGATGGAACAGTATGAGTTATCATTCGTATATCGGCGATTTTATCTTGATCGGATAGTTCTCTTAGCGATTTTTCCGTTCCATCTAACTTGGATTGTTTAGGGAGAGGAAGAGATCTGCTCAATGTTTCATGGTAATCGCCCGCCCAGGCTTCTGTTAAAGAATAGAGTCCATAAGGAGTTTTCTCATAGGCTCGAACGGCGATCGCATGCATAGGAGGAGTTTCAACAAGAGTTACAGGAACAACTTGTTCCATTTCAAAAAGAGGAGAATGTTGTTGGTCATTTGTTATAATTATATGAGTCATCCCGGCTTTGTATCCCGCAAAACCCTGGAGCCTCGGCTCGCTATCGCTTTTCGGCCACGAATTAAATCTCGGGACGTGATCCAACGAGCGTTTTCGGGGGCCAAATGCGAGTGAGCCTTTTCGAGGTCTATGTGTTGTGCCCATAGTTGATTATAGTTTTAGAGTGAAAGTAATGCAAGAGAAGCTATCATTGCTTCTTCAGTTCGCACCGTTTCACTGCTTTGGTTTGGAATTGTATTGAGCCAACAATCAAATTTAGAACCACGAGTGTGTGGTTCAAGTATTTCTTTGGGGCTTGACCCAAGAATTGTTGGCAAACCCCTGCCGGGGGCCCCAAATGCAACTGTCATTCCCTCCCGATTTACTCGATTAATAAGTCCAATAAGGTTCTTATTTTGGAGTAAGTTTCCGTGCCGGGATGTAGCGATTCTAATTCCTGCATCATTACGCTGTAGTGCAGATTCTAGATCGATGGTTTCGACTAAAATTCTCGACGGAGAATCGGTTAATAGTCGGGCCCGAACCGGTTTTTCGGAGGAGACTCTGACAGAAACGCGTTGTCCATCGACAACATCCATGTTAGGAGGTATTGTGAGAGAAATTGGGCTTTGTAGTCCACAAATTACCCAAACGCGATTATCAGGTCCGACCTGGGTCACTATTCCTTGTCTTAACGACTCGGAATCTTCTGATCCAGAGCCGGCCTGTGGTAAAATTCTAAGAGGTGGTAGGACTCCAGCGTAAGCCAATTCTGGGCGCTGCCCCCATATTTCCTTACGAAGATATGGAGGAGTCACAGCGTATCCCAGAACGGTGCTGATAAATTCCATACCTAAATCGCCTTCACCAGGGGGATCGGGGAAAACGCAAATGCGATCTATGTTGAAAATAGCAGCCGCGCGGGCTATGTAGCCTATTTTCAGAGTCGCCATTCGCATATTCTCGGTTTCCCGGGTGAGCGAAGAAGGTATGAGAACTGTTCGAGTCATTGCATCGTCTTAGTTATCATACCACTAGACTGTAGCGATATTTTCAGATCTCCGCCCGTATAAGGGTGGCGCTTTGATGCACGCCATGCGCCGCAGTCGCATGGAAATACTATTTTGAAGGATGGTTAAGAGAACTATGAAATTTGTTTTAGGAGAAGGTAGGGGAGAGAGTAAAAGTATCGTTCGTAAGCCTTTTATGTATAACAAAGTTGACATTTGCTACTGGCGATAGTAGTGTAGTGGGATCACGTGACCTTGCCAAGGTCGCAACCCGGGTTCGAATCCCGGCTTTCGCATAGAGAGGGTGAAAGTCAATTAATTATCGTCTAAGATAGCCCTTCTGTGGAAGACATATGCGAGAACGACGGGCACATATGCCCCCATCCCCAGAAATATAGATATGCAATAGACAGATTGGAGTAGGGGTTCGGAAATGGAGCGCCCTAGTATTTTTAGGTTGAAAGTGACATTATGTTGATTTTGTAAGTATCGCATATCTAGGTAAACCAAAATGGCAAAAATAAATCCTATAATATTCAAAAATCTGCTTAAGTTTTGGACGAATTGTTGAGAGGCTAAAACGATGAAAGTCATTACGAAAATAATCAAAATTAGATACAAGTATCGATTGGAGATGGAAGTGGGTTTCATCAATAGTACTTTTTGGGAGAGAGGGATATATATGTTGTAAATACAAAAAATAATAATGAAAGATACTAATTCAGAAAAAGGAGGATTTTATAAAAAAAGAAGGAAAGAAATTTCGGGTGACGGGAAATCGATTCCAATAGGTTTTCAGGAGTTAGAACAGGAAGCAAAGAAGAAGCTTCTGTCAGGGCCATACGAATATACGTCAGGTGGCGCAGGGGCAGAACAAACGA
>WTZT01000035.1 GCA_009889685.1 Candidatus Hikarchaeia archaeon HikBin4 | reverse complement strand
GGCTTCTATGTATTTCCTTCTACGTTAATAGTGAAATTGTTATTATATTTAAACTAAACTATTTTCTTTAAACAATCGGATAAAAAAGGTTCCAGTGAATTTACTGGTGAAAACTGCTATGAGAATCAACAAGTGAATGTGATCAGAGTGGAAGAACATGAAGATGGGAATAATGTTTTGATGGTTGCTGCTGCAGGTTCCACTGCTGTGAAGATGGGGATAAATGACAAGGGTGTAGCAATAGGATCGAATATATCACGCACCATTACATTTGATGAAGAGGGAAAAAGTGCGAAGGAATGGGCAGCTGCATCTAGAGGCGAATTTATGCGACAAGGATTAATCCAAGGTGGCACGGCAGTAGAAGCGGCACAGGTCATTACGCCATTGCTATTTTCAGATCCTATGTCGTCTCCAGGCAGTATCGATATTGCTGACGCAAAAGGTGCAATTATAATCGAAGGTGAATTTACACATCTCGCTTCTGAATGGATTGAAAATGGAGTGACTGGGCGAGCAAATAAATTTGAAATTTTGAGCCACTTGGCACGCCCTAGATCAGAAATACCTTCTAGTTATTGCAGATATGAAAGGGTCATGGAGGTATTGGAGAAAAATGAAGGCAATGTCACTGTAGAAACTATGAGGGATTTATCAATAGATCATAAAAATGGTCCTGGATTGAGTTCAATTTGTAGATACCAAGAAAATGACTATAATGATGAAACTACATTATCTGCAGCAATATTCCAGCTTAGAGAGTCCAAACCAGAAAAAAGTGAAGTGTACATAGCCCTTGGAAAGACGTCGTATTCCTGGAGATCTGATGAAGGCGAAGGTTGGGTAAAAATAAGTGCAGACGCCATAGAAGATGATATTCCAGAGAATTTCCTTAGTGGAGAAGCTTGGTTGAAATATTACACAGAAGAGCCGTACCAAGGAGATCAAGAACCAACTCCCTTGATTTAATTAAGAGTAAAGAAATTCAGTATTTGCGAGGAGTTGGACAGCTGAGTTTAGAAGTACCCGAAAATATATGCTTTCTGCATCCATTCTACCCAAATAGCATCAATAACAGTTGGGTAAAAGCAAGGGGAAAATATATATTTAGACAGGCCTAATAAAGTTACGTGATGCGTGAAGAAGCTAGCGAATCGATGCAAGACTATTTAAAAAATATTTATCTAATCATTCGAGAAAGAGGAGGATCTGTGTCGACTTCGGAGCTTGCTAAAAAAATGAGAGTTAGTCCACCTACTGTGACAAGTATGTTAGTTAAACTAGGGGAAAGGAAATTTGTAAAATATGAAAAATATAAAGGGGTAAAGCTTGCTAAAAAAGGAGAGATAATTGCACTAGAGGTGTTACGCCATCACAGATTGATAGAGACATATCTTGTAGAGCATTTGGATTATGACTGGTCGGAAGTACACGAAGAGGCAGATATATTGGAACATCATATTTCAGAAAAAATGGAGCTCAGAATTGCAAATGCTCTTGGAAATCCAAAATTCGACCCTCATGGTGCCCCCATACCAAGTGCGGATTTATCCTCAATTGCAAAAGATGAGACTACTAGATTGGGAGAGCATATTTCAGGAGATATTGTTGTAATAGAAAGAGTAAGAGAAAGAGAGAAGGAAGAGTTACAATATTTAGCAAGAATAGGGATGGTACCGGGGAAGCAAGTTGAGGTCGAATCTGTGGCACCATTCGGAATGGTCACCCTTACTAATGAGAATGGAACGCATAGTTTACCAAAAGAAATAGCAATGTCCATACATGTTAAAAAAATCTGAGGAGGGGCAGAAGGATGATAGGAGGAATAATAGCGGGGATATTATTTGGGTTGGTATTGGCCGCACCCCCGGGACCAATGAATGCAATAATTGCGGATGAAAGTATAAACAAGGGGTGGAATGCAGGAGTTCAAACTGGTTTTGGGGCAATGACATCGGATATGGTCCTACTTTTGTTGGCCTATATGGGGGTGATTACGGTCATAACTTCGAGGGGTTGGTTACAGGGGATACTGATAGGAATTGGAGGAATGGTTATGCTAATTTTTGCATATAGATTATTTCGAAGTGGCAGAAAAAAAATCAAATGGGAAGTGAAAACAAACAATAAAAATGGATTTTTAAAGGCACTAGGATTAGGAATGACAAATCCATGGCAATTGGCTTTTTGGGCAGGAATGTCTGCAGCATTATTTCAGAATAAAGGAATGGAAACTATAGCAGAGATAGTGGGGAGAATTACAGGGTGGGAGATTCAATTACAGAATGTAGAGGTGATTGTAGGGATATTTTTTGGCATACTCATATGGATCTTGATTTTTCCAACAGTGTTGATAATGGCAGGGGAGAAGAACGAACAAATTTTCCGGTTGATTTCTTTAGGGAGTTCTATGATACTAGCAGTGTTTGGGGGCATATTTTTAATGAAATCGGTTTCGATGTTATTTATTGGATAATTCAAATGCCCCGGGGGTTTCTTCGTCTATCCATTCTTTTAGCCATGTCGCCCGTTGAACTCGCTGGTATGCGATAGAATATGCAGTGTCGCTTGCGACCCTGTGTAGAGTTTCTTTTCCACGGGAGATGACTTTTTGTAGTGTGTCGGAAATGTGGGAAGAAGGACGTGAATCATATCCCATTCTCAAAATCAGAAGTGCAGATCCATTGGCTCCAATTTTATCAATCATATCTGCTTCGATTAGACACCTTTCTTCGGGGGATAAATTGGACAGAGGGCCTTCATAGACGTGATTAGAGATTATTTTATGAATGGCATCGGGGAAAGAATCGGGGTAATCAAAATTGTTTTGTAAATAATCTCTGGCGAGATCTGCCCCATCTTGGGCATGATCTTTTTGGGATGAGGAGAATTTTGCAATGTCATGGAATAGGGCAGATATGCGAACACTATCTATGTTTGCACCTTCTTTTTGTGCTATTTTTGTAGAGATTGAAACTACATTGAGAGTATGAATAAAACGATAATCTGCAGAATGCCAAGGATACCATCTCATTCTATTGCCATCAGCGTCGTTTTGGGTACTAGAAATTAGCTGTTCGTAAACGAAATCCTTCATTTTTTGGAAATCTGATGAAGAAACCTCTATTTGTTCGGACTTAACACTCATGGGGCTCCCCCGAGATCAATAGATTCGTTGGTCATATGTAAAGTACGATGGGAGGTTTGGATCTTTAGGCTTCCGGAGATCAAATGTATAAATAGTCAAAATAAAAAATTATAAATGGGTTCAATATGAATTGAAAATTCGTTGTAGTTCTCCGTAATCATTGGTTTCCATCAATGCCAATGCTAATAGTATACGTGCTTTTTGAGGACTGAGGGTTCCACCGCTTAAGAAGGGTTCTTTTACTGGTTTGAATCCAGAAATTCCACGGTTGCATAGAACAACAGGTATGTCTTTTTTAGTGGCGTCGATGAGGGCATCCCCTTGAGTGGGATAGTTGTCGGGCCATGCAGGACTACAAGTGGGAAATGCGGCGCAAACAATACCCTTTGCGCCCGAATCTACTGCCGCTCGGACCATCGTTCCATCGTCGGAAAATGAGGAATAAACTATTTGTACATTTAACAAGGGGAAATCCGATATAGTAGAATTGGATATATCGAATTCAGTTTTGATTGTAGAGGCCCGGGTAGAGGTACGATAGAAACGGACTTCATCATAAATATCACCTATGCGACCGAAATTGGGAGACCGCCATGCATCTGGTCGACTAGCTGCAACTTTAGTCACGTCGCGGGCATGGTGAATTTCCTCATTCGCGACGAATAGGACCCCTTTACCTACCGAATTTGGAGAAGAGGCTACACGGATAGCATCATATAAATTTTTGAATCCTTCAGATCCTAGCTTCCCGATATTGCGTTGTGCGGCGGTGACGACAACAGGAATCTCGGTTTTCAAAACTAGGTTTAAAAAATAAGCTGTTTCTTCGGAAGTATTAGAACCATGTGTGATGACAAAACCATCTGGAGGATTGCTTGAAGAAGATCTCTGCATGATTTCATTTTGGAGATCAAACCAAACTTCGGGGGTGAGCGCTCCGCTGTTGAGATGGGTTATTTCTGTCAGAGATAATTCTGCGTGGGAAGTTACCTCTTCTGGTGCTAAATCTAGGAGGGCGTCTATGGGAACAAAATCTGCTGCTGATATGTAATTTCCAGTGATATTGGCGATAGTTCCTCCAGTTCCAAGTATATGTATTCTAGGTTTGTTACTCATGTCAGACCTATGGAGACAGAGTGTATCACGATTGCCATTTGAGAAATGGAGTTGTTCGACAGGCTTTAACTGTGACCATGTGAAAATGAAGTATGTCACTTGAGAATTCATACATTCCGGACATCATTCCAGAAGATGATTTAGAATATTTTAAAAAAGCAGGATATGGGAATAGAATTGGGTGGGGAAAATCAGCTGCGATATTAATCGTAGATATGACAGATGAATTCACTACGGAGGATTATGGAGTTGGTAGAGAAGACACAGGTTCGGCGGCTGTTGATGCCAACAAGAAATTAATTGAAGCTGCCAGGGGCTCGAATGTCCCAGTATATTATGTAAAACCATCTAGGAATTTTCCCGAAGGTTATCCTGGTGCCACAAAACGCCCTGGTGCCAGAAGTTCAGTTGAGAAAAGAGAATCGAAAGGGCAGAATATTAATGAAAAATTGACCCCATTATCAGGAGAAATTGTATTGGAAAAACCAAGAGCAAGTGCATTCTTTGATACACATTTAGCGATGCTTTTACACAACAGAGGAATTGACACAGTAGTGGTAACTGGAATGACAACGTCGGGGTGTGTGAGGGCCACAGTAGTAGATGGTCACTCGAGTAATTTTAGAATTATAATTCCAATTGAATGTGTAGCGGATAGATCCATATTTGCTAATGAGGCGTCTTTATTCGATATGGATATGAAATATGCAGACGTGACCCCGCTTGAAGAGGTTGTAAACATATTGAAAAAAATTGGACAGAAATAGTATTAAAGTTGAAAAAATAGATAAGGGCAATACTATATCTAAGGGTGTCCTATAAGAGGCATGAATTATCGTGGATGGCGTGGGAGAAATTGTGGAGAATAAGGTATATTATCTACACTCTACTCTGGAAATTCCTTTGCCGGAAGTGGAAGATTGTATAAAAAATTTAAATCCTCCAGAGGGACTGGATAGTGCAGACCTAAAAAGGAGAAGTAACACGTTGATCATATCCGCAGTAGTTGAGGATTCAGATCTTGGGAAGTACACACCTACGGCGGTGATAAAAGGGACAGTGACGGAATTGAAAGTAATGATAGAATTAACAGAGGAAGAGATAGAAGCTCTTGAACCTGATCAAGAGCGACCTATGGATATCGTGGAAATAGCTACATTCAAAGGAGAATTGGATGCGATATTGCAAAATACTGCTTTTCAATACCAAATGTTTCAAGTCTTGTGTGAGATTGCAAAAAAGGGGAGTAAAGGATCGCTTGAAGCCATATTTATTGAAGAAGATAAATTAGAGGTGGTGAAAATTACAGAAGGTGAAATAAAACCGGCTGTGATAAAGATTGCCGAAGAGAGAAAAGATGTGAGTACAGAAAGTGCGGTGAATTGGAGAGATAATAAGTTCATAAATTAAGATGAGATACAAAAGTGATTTGTCTTCGTTGGGACAAATATGCGCGTTAGAGAATGGTTGTTGAATTTCCAAATTACATTACGGTCGATTATGAAGACGGGAGAGGGCAATCTGCAAAGAGTTACCATAGTCTTGAAGATAAACTAGAAAAGTCCATCCAAGTGGTAAGCAAAGGCCTAGAGCAATATGAATATCCAGCAATTATGTGGACTGGTGGAAAAGATTCCACCCTACTACTTTATGTGATAAGAGAAGTTGCTCTGGAGCGTGGAGAAGAGATCCCTCCAGCAATATTCCTTGATCATTTTGCACACTTTTCAGAGATTATAGAATTTGTAGATAGATGGGCAGATATATGGGATCTAAATTTAATTAAAGCTCAAAATGAAGATATTGCTGAGCTTAGGGAAAAGAACAGTCAAGAAATAAAAGTTGAAGATCTCAATGAAGCAAATAGGCAAGAATTACAAAAGTTGGAATATGAAGAAAAAAGTATAATTATAGATCCAGATTCATTTGTAGGAAATCACTTATTAAAAACTGCAGTTCTCAACGAAACGATTATACAAAATGGGTTTGATGGGATTTTCTCGGGAGTAAGATGGGATGAGCAAGAGGCTAGATCGACT
>WTZT01000034.1 GCA_009889685.1 Candidatus Hikarchaeia archaeon HikBin4 | reverse complement strand
CGATTCCTTCACCGGTATGAGCACCAGGATGGAATGTATAATAAGGTATATCTAACTCAGCCGAAGCATCTAGTTCTTCCTGAACGGTTACAACGGATTTCTCTGCTAGCTCTTCGTTTGGTGTTGCTAAATTTATTAAATAAGTCCCATGAACTATCCAAGGTCCCACATCTTTTTCTGAGCAGGATTTTTTAAATAAATCTGCTCTCTCTTTATCCACTTCTCCCACTTTCCATCCTCGTGGAGAGCCCACAAAAAGTTGACCGCAATTGCCTTTTATCTCTATCTGGCGATCGACTGCCTTTTCAAACCCACCTGCTATTGAAACATGAGCACCAATCCGAAACATGGCCTTTCTTAGGTCGTCTTGGCAATATATTGTAGGTTTTATTGTCAAGGGGTTATGAAGTGGGTATATGAGAAAGGTATGTTCTATTTTGATCTGTGTCCTTCTAGTAACAACTGTGTTTGCAGGGTGTATTGGAGGGGCCCAGGAAGGAAATTATAGTGAGGAACAGGGAAGATCTATTGTAGTAGATACCAGTTCGGATGAATCGAAGAAGGAAGCACCAAGAAAGGAATCAAAGAAGGAAGCACCAAAAGAACAAGTTGCCTCGGTCGTAGGGGGCATAGTGCCTACTTTTGAGATACTATCAGAACACCCGATGGCATGTATGAACGATAACGATGCTGTGACTGTGTACGTAGATGTGTTTGGAATGTACGTCATTGCCCCTGAACGTGCACCGATAGAATATGTTGAACACACTGCACATGTGTTGGCACAATACATAGACAATGACGAGGACGGAGTTCCAGATGATATGAACGTTTTGAGGGAGCTTGTTGAGAACAATTATGTCGTTCCAGTCTGGGATATGAAGGCGCGAGAAGAGTTCTTCGAAAAAAATAGAGGAACACCTTGTGAGGATGATATATCTATGGCAGCAAGTATGTATTATGATGAGGATACATGGGCATTTGGCGGGATTGAAAAATCCAATGCTGAGAATGGTGTGCCAGGTGGGTGGGATGGCAATTTAGAGGAAGTTTGGCATGTTGTTTCAAATGGATGGTACAGAGCATACCCAGAATACTTTGGAGAGGGCGGGGATTCAGATGCTACCCATACCTCTTCTAAACTAACCACTGCCATGGACACTGCCCGTGGTGGCCACTTCCAAGAAACTCCTAGATCATATCCGAAGGGTGCGTGGTATGCCTACGACGATGAGTCTTGTACATATGGATGTCAGATTCATGAATACTTTTATTGGATTCTAATGGCCAACATTGGTGCGTTAGACCCCGCGCTTACAGACAAATGTGTGTACACAGACCAGATGGGTGAACCATATATTAATGATGAATGGGGAATTTGTACTCGTGAAGAATTAGAGCAAAAAGACGTCTTGGCGTTTGAGCTGTTCAATGATTATGGGTTTAATCTCCCAACAGCCATACCAGACGGAAGTTATCAGAGTTAGGAATAATAGATAAGGGTCAAGTTTAATACAACTGGTCGAGAGGATAAATTGAGTATGCATTCATGGGAAGTTACATGTATTGAATTGGGAGAAGATAGTGAGTATAATGATTGCAGAGCTATTGAAAAAATTGGATTTAAAGTTGCAAGTCAGATACAAAAAAGAAATATCGACCAAGTACATAGCATGATAGAATCAAGCCTAACAAGATATCACGTTGTAGTAAATGGGGAAAATATAGCACTAGAATCTGTCATTTCTGGTGAAAAAAGATATGTTCGTACAGGAGGATCAGATGCGTCAGAAGATCCACTCATGAAGCTCAAAAATTGTGAACAAAAGTGAATTAATAATCTCTCAATTTAAAGTAATTCCTGGACGTAATCGGTTACTTCAGATGGTGTTTGTCCAACAGAAACTCCTGCATCTTCAAGAGCTTTAATTTTTGATTGAGCAGTTCCAGTTCCAGTTCCAGAAACAATAGCTCCTGCATGGCCCATCCGTTTTCCAGGTGGGGCCGTTCTTCCTGCGATAAATCCAACAACAGGGGTGGTCATATTCTCTTTTATAAAATCGGCAGCTTGTTCTTCGTCTTCACCACCGATTTCTCCGCACATGACAACTACCTTAGTATCAGGATCGGATTCAAATAGTTCGAGACAATCGATGAAATTTGTTCCAATTATAGGATCCCCACCGATACCAATTACAGTAGTTTGTCCAAGGTCAGAGTTGGTTAAGTTTGAAACAATTTGGTAAGTAAGAGTTCCAGATCGTGAAACAAGACCGACGGGCCCTGGGGTGAAAATATTTCCAGGTAAAATTCCTAATTTTGTCTCTCCTGGCGTGATGATGCCTGGGCAGTTGGGACCCAATAGACGGGCGTGTGAGGGAATAGAAAAATTAACTTTTACCATATCATGAGTTGGGATACCTTCTGTGATGGCAACAACAAGATCGAGTGATGTATCGAAGGCTTCAAACAGGGCATCTGCAGCAAATGCAGGAGGTACAAAAACGACTGAAGCATTAGCATCAGTTTCTGCCATGGCAGCATTAACGGTATCATAAATAGGAATTCCATTGAAATCCAATCCACCTTTACCAGGCACCACTCCTGCGACTACATTGGTGCCATAGTTTACCATTTGTTCGGTGTGGAATGCCCCTTGACTTCCAGTAATCCCTTGAACAATTATTCGAGTGTTTTTGCTCACTAATATGCTCATTTCAAGGTCCTCTTTGTGATGTCAGTTCAATTACGCGTTGGACGGCAGATTCAAGTGTTGATTCGATAGTGAGGTGGTCTGTGTTGAGAATTGCCATTCCTTCTTTTGCATTGGTCCCGTCGAGTCGTACTACAATGGGTTTTGGAAGTGTGTCGAAATTTTCAAGCGCGTCGTTTATTCCCCGGGCCACCTCGTCTCCACGAGTAATGCCACCGAAAATATTGAAAAGTATTGAATCGACGTTTTCATCTTCGAATAGTATATCAAGAGCATTTTCGACCCTATCTGATTTGGCCCCACCGCCGATATCAAGAAAATTGGCTGGTTTTCCACCGTAATAATCAACTAAGTCCAGTGTTGCCATAACTAGTCCCGCTCCATTTCCAATAATTCCAATATTACCGTCCAAACGAACATAGTTAAACCCATATAGATTTGCTTTGGATTCCAATGCATTGTTATGTCTTGTGTCTCTGAGATCGGCGAATTTTTTTTGTCGGAAAAGTGCATCATCTTCTATGTTCAAGACTGCATCTGTTGCGATCACGTCTCCATTCTTGGCCACCATTAGAGGGTTGATTTCAGCTTCGGTTGCGTCGGAAGTTTCCCAAATATTATAAAGAGATAAAAGTATGTTAGTAACTTTATCAGTTATTTTTGAAGAAATTCCAGCATCCAATATTGCAGCTCTAGCTTGAGAATCTGAGAGACCAAGCAGAGGATTTACATAAGTTTTGGATATGGCGTCTGGAGTTGAGGAGGCCACTTGTTCGATATCGATACCGCCTTTGGAAGACACCATGACTACGGGCAGTCCAGAACTTCGATCGAGAGTGACTCCAAGGTAAATTTCGTCTATGAAATCAATAGCCTGTTCTATCAAAACTTCATGTACTAAATATCCTTTGAGATCCATTCCTAATATTTTATTTGCAGCTATTTCGGCTTCTTTATCATTCTGCACCAGGACTATCCCTCCTGCTTTACCCCGACCGCCGACATGGACTTGGGCTTTGATGACTGCAGGATAGCCTATTCGATTGGTTTCCTCCAATACTGTTTCAACGGAATTGGCCAATCCAGATAGTGGGATGGGAATCCCCCCATCTGAGAAAACTGATTTTGCTTGATATTCATGCAAACGCATTGATGTAAAGTGAAACCCTGTGGATGTTAAATCTCATGATTTGATAAAAAGTCTATTTTGGAGAAAATATGACGACTTATCCGCTTAGAAGCACTATAGGAATCATGCGAAAGATATGCTTCTATGGATATGGAGGAGTGGAGGTTTTACAAGTAGAAGAAATAAAAACTCGAAAACTAGAGAGAGGAGAAATTAGAATCAAAACCGAAGCAATTGGAGTAAATCCCGTTGATACTTATTTTCGGGAGGGCATGTACAAAGTACCTCGACTTCCATGGACACCGGGGTCAGATTTTGCAGGAGTAGTAGAAGAAATAGGATCTAAAAAAAGCGATTTAAAAGAGGGGGATCGGGTGTATGGTACAGGACTAGGGAAAGATATAGATGGAACATATTCAGAATCTATCATATCCCCACGAGACAATCTAGCCATACTTCCAGATCCGATTGAATTTGAAGAGGGTGCTGCGATTGCACTAGTGGGAGTTACAGCTTGGCGTGCTCTTGTAGATCATGCAAACATAATAGCTGGTGAAAAGTGCCTAATACATGGAGGAAGTGGCGGAGTAGGACACATAGCTGTTCAATTGGCCAATAAGATTGGGGCAGAAATAACTACCACTGCTAGATCGGAATATCATACAAAATTAAAACAATTGGGAGCAAAACACGTTTTTGATTACAATGAAAATAATCTTGCAGAATTGATTGAGAATACAGGACAAAAAGATGTGATTCTTGATCATAGATGTGATGAATATATGGGATTAAATGTCCAAGTTGCTAGTAAAAATGCAAGGATAGTTGGAATTGGTCAAGAGGAGGATCAAGTGGCAATTCCAAAATTTTCAATTGCCCGATCAAAAGAATTAGAGATATACATGATGAGTATGTTTAATACTCCAAAAATTAGTTCTATTTTAGATCAAATTTCCAGAATGATGTTAGAAGAATCACTGGAAGTTTTGGTGGCAAAAAGATATCCACTGGAAAAGGCGGGAGAAGCCCAAAAAATGATATACAGTCAGAGCAATATGGGAAAGATTGTGATCATTCTATAAAGAAAACGTGTGAAATACGGGATGAGTTATTAAAATAGTAGTTCTGTGCGACTGCGGCTCGTGGTGTGCATCAAAACGTCACTCTTATATGGGCAGATCGGAAAGTGTCATGGCAAGACTTCTTGCCATAGGGTTATGGTGGGTGGGAAGAATCGATATTAGAAATATTTTGAGCAAAAATGATTGATTTGGAAGTAATGCTATAAATTTGCAATAGATAGAACTAAAATTTTAGAGATATAAGATAAGGCATGAATACAATGAAAAGTAGGAGAGAAATACTTCAAATATCAAGCTTGGGAGTTTTGGGATTGGCAGGATGCATGGGGAAAGCAAATAGGAATGAATGTTCAGATGGAGTTGAGAGGAAGGAAAATAAATATCAAGATAGGGGAGGGTCGGAGGGGTGGTGGCCGCATTTCGGATGTAGCGTCACAGGAGATCACAAAAATTATGGAGCAGATCCAAACGCAGATACGATGAAATTGGCTTGGAATACGAGGTTGCCTATTTCAAGTACATCAGTCGTGCGGCCATTAATAAGGGATGATGTGGTTTATGTAGGGTGGCAGACGATTGCAGGAATTGGAAGACTATACGCATTAGATGTTCAGCGAGGGGAACAAAAATGGGTTGCAGAGTATGAAGGGGGGGCACTTTTACCAGGATCGGTTATGAAAGATAACATATATGCAGGGAGTCCAGATGGGATTCACTCTTTTAGTGTAGAAACTGGGGAATTATTATGGTCATTCCGACCAGAGGGAGAATGGAGATTTGTAGGGGGTGTTAATGGGGGAGATAAATTGTATGTTTTTGGGATTAGTAGAAATGAGATAGACGCACTATATGCGGTTGAACCGGAGACAGGAGAGATAGAATGGGAATTTAGGTCAAATGATATATCTGGTCTTTTTGCAATCCAGGGAGATTCGGTGTATACAGCAGGAGGGAGTAATATCCATAGAATTTCAAAAACTGATGGGTCAGAAATCTGGTCGGTTCCGATGGGGTATGAATATAAAAGTGGACAAGTCATTGCAAGTGGAGAAACTGTGTACGCAATTGGGAAATCGAATCAGACAGAGGAGCAGAAAATATTTGCAATAGACGATTCTTGTGGGAAGATAGAATGGTCGGTTCTATCGAGGGATAAGTCATGGATGGGCATGGCCGCAAGTTCAGAAGCACTCTATGTTTCTGTTCAAAAGGAGAGTAAAGAAAGGGCATATGGCGTTGCAGAAATGGTCGCATTGGATCGAAAGGGAGGGTCAAGGTTATGGACTATAAAATTTGAAAATATGAAATATTCGTCTGTAGAATTAGGAAATCCGATAATAGCAGGAGGAGAGGTATATGTGGGTGAGTTGCAAAAAAGGATGAACAGATCGGATGTAGCAAGCGTCAATGTGATTGAA
>WTZT01000033.1 GCA_009889685.1 Candidatus Hikarchaeia archaeon HikBin4 | reverse complement strand
TCCTAGCTGTAAAATGGGCCACATAGAAGATAGAAAAATCAATTCTCTACGTGTCATTCCCATACTACTCTCTCCCTTTCACCGATCATTATGTCCCATTCGACATAACAGTTATCATTATGTCTAAACAGACATAACCCCTTTTATACCTCCTGTCTCTTATCCAACCCATGCAAAATGAATTCGATTTGCATTTTCGAATTGGTTCTGTTTCTTTTAATTCAAAAGATGCCATTCTTCTACAAGCCGTAGAAGAGCACGGATCTTTGAATTCCGCATCTTCTTCACTCGGAAGATCCTATTCGAGAGCGCACAAACGTATTCAGGAATTGGAAATTCATTCCGGGCCTTTATTATCTCGAACACGTGGTGGTCAAGGGGGAGGTGGCAGTTCTCTCACGAAGATTGCTTATGAATTATTAGACCGTTTCTCCCGATTAGAAATAACTTTCACTGACATTCTTGGAACCGAAGAAATAGTATTACAAGGACAAGTCCTATCTAGATCTGGGGAACTCGCAACAATACTCACTCCCGCGGGCCCAATCAGGGCTCTTCTTTTTACGGATGCAGAATATGTACAAATATCTTTAAGATCCGATTCCATTACACTCCATTCCCCCCCTTTCACCTCTTCTTCCATAATAACAAGTGCATTAAACCGCTTCGTTGGGGTTATCACTTCGATTACTACTCATGAAGCAATCGCAGAAGTTACTTTTGATGTAGGATCTGATGTCACAATGACCGCTCTAATTTCATTGGAAAGTCTCCGGCAATTGAATTTTCAACTTGGTTCTCCTGTAGTGGCTACATTTAAAGCAACATCCACACGAGCAGTACCTTTCCATTCTTGACGTGACTATTCAAATATCTTCTTGATTTCTCCAATTGCTGCAATTAATTTATCTACCTCTTCTTTCGTATTATACAGATAATACGATGCTCGGACCGAAGCCGCAATCCCCAATTTTCGGTGAAGTGGATGCGCACAGTGCTCCCCTGCGCGAATAGCAATGCCATGATCATTAAGAATAGATGCAATATCATGCGCGTGGGGAACTTCTAAGTTAAATGATACCAATCCGCCCCTCTCTTCTCCAATAGGGGGTCCATATATTTCTGCCCCTTCGAATTCTAAAAGAGATTTAATCGTATATTCTGCTAATTCATTGTCGTGGCGCCAAATTTTATCGAGACCAATTTTTTCTAAATAATCTGCGGCCTGAGCAAGAGCAATCCCTTGACAAATTGGTGGGGTGCCCGCTTCAAATTTCCATGGAAGCTCATTCCACGAAGACGAATCATATGTGACTTTTCTAATCATTTCACCTCCATACATAAATGGTTCCATCTCATCTAGTATCTCTTCTTTTCCATAAAGACAACCAATCCCAGTCGGACCTGCCATTTTATGCCCTGAAAAAGCATAAAAATCAACGTCCAATTCTTTAACATCAATTGGCATACTAGGTGCTGCTTGGGCACCATCAACTAGTACTAAACTTCCGTTTTCATGTGCCATTTTTGACAGTTCTTTCACTGGATTCACCGTTCCAAGAACATTAGATACGTGTACTACTGACATCATCTTGACATCTTTATCAATTATCTCATTTGCATGTTCCATATCTAGTCTCCCCGCATCATCAATTCTGATATATTTCACGGTAGCTCCTGTTCTCTTTCCAATTTGTTGCCACGTTACTAGAGAAGCATGATGCTCCATTTCTGTAAGTATTATTACATCGCTCTCATCAAGTTCTCTTAATCCCCATGATTGAGCCACTAAGTTAATTGATTCCGTAGTGCTTTTTGTAAAAATCATTTCCTCACGGTCAGACCCTCCTATAAACCCGACCATTTTATCATGAGCTTTTTCATATGCATCAGTCGCATCCATACTCAATTTGTGCGTGCCTCTGTGTATGTTAGAATTAATTTTCTTGTAGTATTCTTCTATACATTCACATACTATATTTGGTGTGTGTGAAGTCGCAGCGCTATCAAGGTATACTAGTGGAACTCCCTCCCTAACTTCTATATCTAGTATTGGAAACTCCTTCCTTATTTTTTCTGTATCAAGTATATTTGACCCTGCCATCTCTTATATCCTCGATTTAACCCGAAACGATAACACTCCTTCGATCCCTTTTACAGACGTACAAATTGCGCATGTTGGACTTCTCCAATTTTCAGAACATGATCTTCACTAATTATCCCCGTTTCTATTGCAATTCTAACTGATTCTACACCCATGATATTTGCTATACTCGCATTTTTTAGACTTTTTTTAATAGTTTCTTCTTTGGCTTCCTCCCCTCTGTAAAATGATTCTGTAACTGTCAATGAAATTTCACCTTCTTTGAAAGTTTTTCCCATTATTTCACTATCGCATAGGGAAACAAACAATCCTTGATCTGTCATTCTTTCTTTTAGAATCATTTTTTATCTTTTATATTGTCCATTTCATTTCTCCATCATCAATTCGATCGCTTCGCTAACTTTCCCTCCCTCTTCATAATCTTCAAGTCCATCACACGAACGAAGTTTTTCTTGGAGTACGTTTATGCTCCGATACCCTAGTCCAATTGCGTTATTCAAACAATATAGTGCTTGATCAAATAGTCCTCTCTCGTTCAAGAAAAATCCCTTATTGTACCAGGCCTCTGCAAACCTCTCATCCATTTCAATGGCCCTTTCGACATGTTCCATTGCCTCTTCGTCCTTCTCGAATTCCCACAATGCAAACGCAAGATTATTTTCTGCAGTCGCAATATGTTTCCCTTTTTCATCAGTTATTATCGCCTCTTTGAATGATCCTATGGCTTCATCCCATTCTTCCAATTCTGAGTGTGCAATACCCTTGTTTATCCATGCCTCTTGAAGAACCTCATTATCCTCTGTAAACCAAATAATCCGTGAAAATGAATCAATTGCTTGTTCAAATCTATCTATCATGATATATGACAATCCAATTTCCATCAAAACATCAACTTCAACTAGATCTTTTGGTATGGTAGATTCATCTAGTAAGTCTGGCAATACGTGAGAATCAACCGGATCTATGTATCTAGGGTCTATGTCTACTGTTAAGACTTTAGGATCTAAGTCGAACCCCTCATACTGGTTCTCGTTTCCACGTTTTTTTTGCCAACTCTTGTCTTCTTTCCGTCCGGCCATATCTCTATTATGTTTGGCCTAAAGTTAAGCCCTACGACCTCTATTTTCACTATACTTTCCCCATCCGTGGACCCTTCAATCTATAATTTCACTCGTCCAATTCATCATAGAACAGAAAGGACAGCGTTTTAATATACTAGGCAATAGATACACCCCATCCATGGTCAAGAAATCTAAAGCTAAGAAAAAAAGATTAGCCAAGCTTGATCGTCAGAATAGTAGAGTCCCTGTTTGGGTTATTTTAAAAACTAACCGAGGAACTATTAACAATCCAAAACGACGTCATTGGCGCATGAGTAACACAGACGAATGAGCTCAAGCAACTTCGACGAACGAGTTGTTACGATTCCTCTACGTAACATAAATGCCGTTCCGTCTTACAAACGTGCAGACAAGGCCATATCCCTCATCCGACAGTATCTATCAAAACATTTTAAGGTCTCACTCGACGAAATTAGGCTCGATCCCTCAATCAACAAAATCGTCTGGGCCCGTGGTCAAAAAGGCCCTCCTACAAAAATACGCATTCGTGCAGCTTTATTTGAAGAAGATGGACTCCGTGTAGTCGAGGCGGAGCATGCAGCTTAGCCGTGTTTCAGACTAATATCTCCAATGCGTCTTGTATAGGTGTGTTCCTTACAGCAACAAATGATTATCTTTTCGCTAGACCAAACTTAGATGAGGCCCTACTAGATAGCTTGTGCTCTGAATTAAAAGTAGATCTCGTCGAAACAACAATAGGTGGGTCTATCACGACAGGTGCACTTCTGTGTGGTAATAATTTTGGTCTTCTTGTAAGTTCTCAGATAACAGAACTCGAGCGAGAGAACATAACTTCTGAAATAGATTTGCCACTCAACGAAATTCCTGGAAATATCAACGCTGTTGGGAATGTTGTATTAACAAATGATAACGGAGCTTGCGCCCATTGGTACTTAACTGATAAGGCCATATCCACAATTGAACAGACTCTTAACGTCCCTGTGATTCGTTGTACTATTGCAGGAATTCCAACTGTGGGAACTGCAGCTGTAGCTACCAATAATGGGGTACTCTGTCCTCCTTTAACTTCTGACACAGAACTTAATCAGTTACAAAATCACTTTGAAACTCCAGTTGATGTAGGATCTATCAATTTCGGTGGTCCTTTAATTGGATCTGGCCTAATTGCCAATACCCACGGATATGTTTCAGGAGACAATACCACTGGACCTGAGCTAGGCAGAATTGAAGAAATACTTGGTTTTCTTTCGGATTAATTGACCCCGCGAAATAATCATAAATATTTTACTACTCAAGGACATACCCAACGCGAATATGTCTTTGGGTGCCGATATGTATCGACAGCAAATTCTAGACCATTACAAATATCCACGTAATTATGGGACCTTGGATAATCCAACATTTACCCACACTGGTGAAAACCCATCTTGTGGAGATGAATATACATTTGATATTAAATTAGACGATCAAGAAAACATTGTCCTTGCCATAGCATTTAGAGGAGAGGGATGTGCAATAAGCAAATCCGCAGCTAGTATGCTTTCGGAAGTTGTCATAGGAAAAACAATCGATAAAATTTACGAAATGGATCGAGACGATATCCTAGAATTATTGGGGGTTGAAGTAACTCCTATGCGTATTAAATGTGCAGTATTGGCAGAGAAAATAATCCAAGACGGGATACGGGTATACCAGGCCAAATAGAATATGTTCGAAAGCCTGAAATCTTCTCTTAAACATTTTAAGAAAGAAGTAAAATCCACTTTCACTGATTCACCCCACGAACCGGGCGATCTTCCTGCGAAAGATACCAACGAAGAAATTTCTTCTGAAATCATTAGCCTCACACGTAAAGCTTCTTCTTTGGCACAAGGGAAGGCTATTTTTGATCAGAAAAGTCTCTCCACTCCTCTCCAAGAACTTGAGTTATCACTTCTATCTTCTGATGTAGAACTAGGTGTTGCAGAAGCAATAATTGATGCAGTCCGTCAAGATTTAGTCGGGACTTCAAGAAAAATAACAACTGGGGTGGAAAATGCCGTGGAGGAAGCTCTGAAAAAAGCATTGCTTTCAGTGTTAGATGAAAGTACATTTGACCTCGAATCATTTTTATCTTCAAATCCTTCTCCAACGATAATAATTTTTGTCGGTGTAAATGGGGTTGGAAAAACCACAACTCTAGCCAAATTCGCCCACTTTCTCGATTCTATTGGATATTCTACCGTGCTAGCAAATGGAGATACTTATCGTGCAGGGGCAAATGAACAGCTAACTGTTCATTCCGAAGCCCTAGGAAAAAAACTCATCACCCATCAACAAGGCGGAGATCCCACTGCAGTTCTCTACGACGCTGTAGAATATGCAAAAGCACATGATATAGACGTAGTCTTATGCGATACCGCTGGGAGGCTTCACACAAACAAAGATCTCATGTCTCAACTAGAAAAAATCAACCGTGTAGTTTCTCCCGATCTAACTATCTTTATCGACGAAGCAATAGCAGGTCAAGATGCTGTCAACCGAGCACGGCATTTCAATGATATAGCGCCTATCGATGGAGTCATTTTAACAAAAATTGATGCGGATACCTCTGGGGGGGCCGCAATTTCGATTACCCATGCCATAAAAAAACCAATACTTTTCCTTGGATCTGGCCAAAAATACGAAGATTTAGAGCCTTTCGATTCACTTGCCTTTGTTGATAACTTGCTAGATTAATTCTTCGTATGTATGATCATTCTTGTGAGGGAATTTTAGAGCAACTGATTTATTTTTCCCAACCTATTTGACTATCATGACCGAATTCGAGGAATTACTATCATTCTTGACACCTCGGCATGAAAATGCTGCTTTAAAGACATATCAAAATACTACTGCAATAGCTTGTCCATCTTGCGACAAACCTTTCCATAATCTTATAATTTGCAAAAAGGACCTTACGAGTCTCAATCTAGACGAACCTATGAACCTATGTATCACCACAACTCCTAGTGGATCCCCCATGATTTTCACACACAAACAATAACCGGGTATGCCCTTTCCATACCTTTCACACTGATAATGATTTAAAGCTCTGACATCTACCATTGCCGATGGTACTTGGAGACCTTGGAAATTCATTACGAGCATCTCTCGATAAACTTCGAGGAAAATCGCGTATTTCTCAAGAAGAATTAAATGAAGTTATCAAAGATA
>WTZT01000032.1 GCA_009889685.1 Candidatus Hikarchaeia archaeon HikBin4 | reverse complement strand
TAGATGTTTTCTCCAATGCCAAATTGATTCAGATAGTTGAGAGATGGTTTGAGTTATAGTAACAGTCCAACCGGGCTTTTTATCACGAATTATGAATAGTTTGTGATCAAAGAGTAAGAAGATACAAGCGAATAATATTAAGACATACAAAAGGGCATTTTCTTTAGCCGTAAACGCGAGGGCTAGAAACGCACTTGCATAATAGAGATACTGGGATTTGTGGGTAGAAAGGAATCGTAGACAGTAACCTACAAAAATGAAAGCAAATGCTGCTACAATTACATCATTTCGCATGAATCTAGAATAATAAAGAAGCAAAGGATCCAAAGCTAGAAAGAGAGATAATGCTATTAATTCGCGATTATTTAAATGGTCACGGTAAAGCCAAACTGCAAGTGGGAGTAGACCTCCTATTATTGCCACAGAAATGCGGGCAGTAAAATCATTTGCACCAGCGAACTCAAAGATATAATGATTTATTTGAGGTAAAAACGGACCATGGACGATTGGCCTATAGTGCCATATCCCAGTATCTACGTAACGAAGAATATCATAACCCACTCTTCCTTCATCCCAATGAGCAACTCTAGATCCAAGATTTATTATTCGAAGTAAGAGGGACGTAAATGAGATACAAACTATAGCAAGCAGGGTATGGTCGGTTTTAGACAAGAAAGTGCTAAATTTAGAGTTCATTGAGGGGTAAAGTAGGTCTATAAACTACAATCTTTCCATCTATCGTCAGGTCTATTAGCCAATCAAGCATTGGACAAATTATGGTAGTAATAGGAATGGTAGTGGCAGAGTTTAATAGACCAATTACAGAACGTATGGAAGATGCAGCAAAACAAATTGCAAAAGATCGTGGTGCGACAGTGATAGACACTATTTATGTCCCAGGAATATATGACTCTCCGATTGCCGCGGATAAATTAGCACGGAGAGGGGATGTTGATGCAGTGGTAGTTATTGGGGCAATAATATCAGGAGAGACAGATCACGAACATGTAATTGCCCATGCAACAGCACAGGGGTTAATAAAAATTAGTTTGGATAGAGACAAACCAGTGACACTAGGTATAACGGGACCGGGGATGGATCCAAAACAGGCTATGGATAGAATTGAAAACGGGGGTAATGCCATGGAGAGTGCAATAAAAATGGTTGAAAGAATATCATGAAATTTGCTCAAAGGGTTGAAAGAATACAACCTAGCGCAACTGTTGCGGTTGGAAACAAAGCATCGATGCTTAGGCAAAAAGGGATAGATATAATTGATCTAAGTGTAGGAGAACCAGATTTTAAAACACCTGAAAATATAGTCAAAGTGGCAAAAAAATCGTTGGATGCGGGAGATCATGGGTACACTTCATCAAAAGGTATTTTAGAACTAAGAGATGCCATATCCAGATATTTTAGTAGTAAATGTGGATTGGAGTATGGATCGGACGAAATAATTGTCACGCCCGGTGCGAAACAGGCATTATTCGAAGCGATAATGACGATTATAGGAGAAGGAGACGAAGCGATAGTGCTCACCCCTGCATGGGTATCGTATGAACCTATCATTTCAATGGCAGGGGGTAAAATAACTAGAGTTGATCTGGAACCTTACGGGTTTCAATTGGCTCCTGCCATGAGTAAACTAAAAGAAACAATTTCTTCGAGGACAAAACTAATAGTTATAAACTCTCCGTCAAATCCGACTGGTGCCGTATATTCTCGAGAAGCACTTGAAGGAGTGAGAGATTTGGTAGTAGACAACGATGTGATGGTAATTTCGGATGAAATTTACAAAGAGATCACATACATTTCAGAATATACGAGCATGGGGTCGATAGAGGGTATGGGAGATAGGACGGTGACTGTGAATGGTTTTTCCAAGGCGTATGCAATGACTGGGTGGCGTTTGGGGTACATGGGTGCACCTGCAAATCTTATAGAACAGGCTGCAAAAATCCATTCGCATACAGTTACGTGTGCGACGAATATGGTCCAACATGCAGGCATAGAAGCTTTATTAAATACAGGTAAATCAGTGGAAAAAATGGTGAGTTCTTTTAAAGAACGACGGAATTTGATTTTACAACTTTTGTCGGAAAATGGGGTGGATATTTTAACTCCAGAAGGAGCTTTTTATGTTATGATTCCGGCTGGGGATAATGGAATAGAATGGTGCGAAAAAGCAATTGAAGAGGCTCACGTTGCAATGGTTCCAGGAGAAGCATTTGGGGCCCCAAAATATGCACGAATTTCCTATGCTAATTCGGTAGAGAATATCGAAGAAGGTATTGAAAGGCTTTGTTCCAAGGGTTTGATTTGAGTTACAAGAAATTAAAGTGAAAGAAACAATAATCATGCAAGTATAGAAACCAACTATTATCAAGGAGGATGGCAAAGTGGACATAATGATTAATATGGAGAAAGAAGAGGGTTCTGAAATTGTTTATAAACTTAGACAAGATAGTAGTTTTGACGAGCTAGAAGTGGGGAGATATTATCATGCTAGAGTTGATCGTTTGGTTAAGTATGGAATGTTTGTTCGTCTATCGAGGCTTATTTCAGGATTGGTTCACGAATCTATTTTTGATAAGGAATATAGAGAGAATGAGGAGCTAATTGTTCAATTAAGCGAAATTAGAGAAAACGGGGACTTGAGTTTTTCCCCAGCCAAACTATACGAATATAGAACTCAAATCCTTGGGGAAAATGAAATAATAGATATAGAACAACTGGAAAGGCACATTGGAAAAACTATTCGGATAAGAGGAATTATTTCTCAGATAAAACAGACCATGGGCCCCATTACATATAATGTTACAGATGGGACGGGCATTATCCGATGTGTTGAACTAAGGCAAGTAGATGGGAAAATTTCAAATAGTACAAAGGTAGGTGGAGGGGTTCAGATGATAGGAATAGTTAGAGATGGAAAATACGGAAGGCAATTGGAAATTGACCATATGGAAATGATAGAAGGTGGAATGCTAGGAAAGATTGAAGAAAAATATGAAGAGAATATCTCTGGAAAAATAAATTTAGGAGAGTTGAAATTTTTAGTAGATTGGCCTGCTCTTTTAAAACTAAGAGATCGGGTGGAATCTAGTGTAGAAATACTTATTCGAGCTGTTTTTTCAGGGCGTCCAATAGTAATTCGTCATCACGCCGATGTAGATGGCATTTGTGCAGGTTTGCCCATTGAAAAATCTCTAAAAAATCTCGTGAGACATGTGTATGGTGATGAAAGATCTCAGCACAATTTAGTTAGAAGATTGGCAAGTAGAGCACCATATTATGATATGGAAGATGCAGTACATGATTTGAATTCCGCCTTGTCTTCCCGAGATGGTCATGGGCAGATGTTGCCATTGCTATTATTAATTGACAATGGAAGTACAAAAGAAGATATTCCTGCATATGAATATCTCAGTAGTTACGACTTCCCCATCATGGTTGTGGATCACCATTATCCAAGTGAAGATGAAGTTGGACCATATTTGGTAGAACATATTAACCCATATCTAGTGGGGGAAGATTATCGAATAACAACGGGGATGATCTGTGTAGAGATTGCTAGAATGATCGATCCTGATGCCATGGTTAAGTTTGGACATTTACCTGCCATTTCGGGTGTAGCAGATCGATCGTCTGCGGGTGCCATGGTAGATTATCTGTTATTGGCTCAAGAGTTAGGATTTGAGCAGACAGATCTGCACAGAATATGTGAATCTCTAGACTATGCAATGTATGTTCTAAAGTATAACAAGGGGGAGGGATTGGTTGAAGATATACTAGGAGTTAGGGATGGAAATCAATTTAAAGAGGTGACTGAATTTCTATCTCAATTGGCGAAGAAGAATGTGAAACGTCAGATGGAAAGTTCACTTAGGCATACACACTCTAATCAACTAGAAACAGGGGTTCAATTTAATCGGGTGGAAATCGAGAGGGGTGCATACAGATATACATATCCTGCCCCGGGGAAAATAACAAGTTCCATTCATGATTATTTTGTTGAAAGAGAGGGACCCCCCATGATTACTATTGGGTATGGACCGGATTTTGCAATCATACGGAGTGATGGTGTGGATTTGAACATACCTCAAATGATAGAAGAGATTAAAGTGGAGATTCCAGAAGCAGGAGTGAGTGGAGGGGGACACCTAGTGGTTGGGTCAATGAAATTCATACCGGGAGAGGGCGCGAGGGTAAGAGAAGTATTAGAAATAAAAATCGCAGAGACACCGAAAAAAATTAAATGAAAATGAAATATAATAGTGGGTTTTTTATCGATGGAAAATATAGTCTATAACGATGGTAGAATACGATGTTGTAATTGCACTGATAGGGTACATAGTAGGGGCTTTTGGTGGTCTTTTAGTTTTTATAGAGTTATTTCAAGTGCCAAGTTATGTAAAATATAAACCAAAGTTAAATCGGTACGATGTTGAAATCAAACCATTAGAAGTTCAACAATATACGTGGGCAGGAAGAGTTGGGGCGTTAATGATTGCAATAGCATTTTCTTTGGAATTTATTGCTATGTTGATGTGAGCTAAGAAAAAGAGCCAAGAAGTTCAGATGCTTTTATTGCTTCGGATTGGACTAGATAGTCTGGATCGTTGGAGTAAGACTTTGCAGCCTCAAGTGCCCGAGAAGTGCGTATTTGAACGAGGGCCCATATGGCACTATAGCGGGCGAAACTGGAGGGGTCATTTGAGACTACCAATGAAAGTGGACCGATAGCACGTGTGTCACCAATCATTCCAAGTGATCGAGCGGCAATACTTCGAATTTGTTCATTTTCTGAAGTTAGTTTATTGGCAATTGATTGGGTTGCAAGAGGAGACCCAATCTCACCGAGAGCACGTAATGTTACGAGTTGTAATTGAGGGTTTGAATCATTATCAACATAAGATAGGATAGAGTCCACAGCTTTCTCAGAACCTATCTTACCTAGAACTTCTATTGCAGATTTATCTCGCCGAGAAGCACGATCGATCATAGGATCTATTGCAGACGCATCCCCCATACGTTTGAGGGCGCTGAAGCAGTATTGCTGCATATAATCCATCCCTAACTTTTCAAGAGCTAGTAAAATCATATTAACATTGCCACGTTGTTCATGCTCCTTAAGTGCGGAAAGTTCAGGAGGGAAATCTTTTGGGCGCCCTTTGAGGACATCGTAAAACCCTTTTGATTGAAGAAACTCCCTGGTAGAAAGCTTAGAACTTTTGGCTTCGGTTCCGTTTGTTTCTACTACAGAGTCCTCTTTACTCATGTGATAGAGATGGGAATGAATGGTCTAAGAGAGTTTCTATATTCTTTCTGAAAAATTATTCCAATAATGTGAAGGGGATAAAAAGAGGTAGGCAAGAGAAAGGATTAATAGGGCATATGGAAACGCATGTCCGATTGCATCAGGGAATGCAATAGTAAGTAATTGAACTATGCTCAGTAGTATAGCGTCGCGGAAAAGCAAATCGGGATATTTGATCGGGATGACCATGAGGTATGCGAGGACGAGTGTAAGCAGCAGAATAGAAATGGCACTGAAAGTTTGTACGAGAATAACTGAAGAGACTATGATGGCTGCTACGGGTGTTTGGGCCCCTATTGTGTGGTTGTGTTCGATGTCATAGGCCATATAGAGAGAGAGCCTAATCGCCGACATGCTGAAAAATGCCAAGATGCAAAAGATGATTAAAACGTGGTTATAGGAGAACAAAGATAGGTCAGAAAAGGAAATAGGATTGGTTTGCGTAACGACACTATAGATTACTAAAGAAGGGGCAACTCCAAAAGAGACTATATCGGAGATGGAATCGATATGAGGTCCGATAGAAGATCCTCCGAACTGTCTAGCTATCATGCCATCAACGCCGTCTACAAGAGCGGATAGAAGGATCAATCTGCAAGATAAAAGTGGGTCTACAAGGGCGAAAGAAATGGCAGCAAGACCAATGATGGCATTGACAAGAGAAACCATATCTGCAGGACCAAACTTCTTTTTTCCGTCCATGTCATGTCCTAAAAACCTAGGCCACATAACACAGAAATTAATTTACTGAGGGCATACATCTTACGATTTATATTTGGACTAAAGAAAAAATGTTATTTCGTTGTACTCATAAGTTCAAGCGTGTACAGGAGAGAATTTGGGAAGGGATTGGTAATGGGATTGGGGGGAATTGCACTTCAAGGATGTATCGATCCCGGTTCGGAAGTGATCCCAGACATAAGAATGAGTGCGAGTGGATTCTTACCATATAGGGTAGAAACAAAGGTAGGACAGACTCTTAAATTCGTCAATACCAATTCTAGATTGCATACGGTGACTGCTTATGAAAATGGAATTCCAAAAAATGCAGATTATTTTGCATCAGGAGGATTTGAAACAGAAAATGAAGCTAGAAAGGCTTGGGTTAAAAATCTAGAAGGTGCAATGGTAACTGGAGAAATATTTGAGCACACTTTTTCAATTGCTGGAACGTACCACTATTTTTGTGTACCTCATGAGATAGGGGGAATGATCGGAATGATAGAGGTCAGAGAGTAAAGGAATTATTACGCCGCTGGGTGATTTTCTAAGGTTGCTTTTTGTATCTCGACACGGCGGAGTGGATAGATATGTTTTGTTTCGTTGTAGATATCTAGAGATAATCTTCCTTCAGAGATATCCCCCATTAATTCGCTATAGGTCTGAGTGGAAGATTTTGAAAGCAATATG
>WTZT01000031.1 GCA_009889685.1 Candidatus Hikarchaeia archaeon HikBin4 | reverse complement strand
TTTTTGAAGAAAGGGCATTGGTTTCAATTAGATGATCGGGAATGGTCAGTGAGCGAACCTATTTTACGGTTCGCAAATCTATGCGACGATAATGAAACTATTAATCGTGGGTTCGGGTTCTATGGGACGCTGGTTTGCATCATCTATAGATGCAGAAGTTACATTTCTTGATATAAAAGCAGAAAAGGCCCAAGGTGCTGCAGAGGATATGGGGGGGAAAATAGCAAATTTAGGCACAGACGAACTGTTTGATATTGTTTGTGTTGCAGTACCGATACCCCATGTGACTGAAGCTATTTCCACATATGCTAAAAATGCGACAGGGATTATGTGTGACATCACAGGGATAATGAAAATCCCGATGGAGGCTATGAAAAAGTATGCAAATGGAGTGGAGAGAATCAGTTTACATCCTTTATTTGGTCCGGAGAATTACCCTGGGAGAATTGCTCTTGTGATAGATGAAATGGGACCGTTAGCAGAACAAATATTTGAAGATCTTGAGAAAGCAGGGAATGCACTATTCATTACGACCGCCAAAGAGCATGATGAAGTAATGAAAACTGTGCAAGGAATGACCCATGCTGCCATTCTTTCTTTTGCATTGGCGGCGCAAGAAGTGCCCGAAGAATTTGGAACTCCAATATTTGATGGGTTGATTGATCTGGTAAAAGAGATGACAAATGGCAACGCTCGAGTGTATTCAGACATTCAAGAAGTATTTGGAGGATCTAAAGCGATTATAGAAGCTGCAAAGAGAATTTCGAGTGCAGATTGGGAAGAGTTCAGTCAACTATACGAAGAGGCTAGTAGATGATGTGGTTGGACAAGATGGATAGGTAAAAGGACTATTTATGGATGTGAAGGAACGTCAAGAAATCTTGTCGAATGTCAAATATCTGCAGAATATTCGACCAATTGACCCCGAAGAAATTGGAGGATATATATCAGAATCGCCCGGGGTGGAATTGATTAGATCGGAAATCAGAGAAAACGCATTCCAACTAGGTCTAATCGAAAGGGCTGATGGGAAATTTATCCCGGTTTCTGTAGAACCTATTGATCCTCAAATAATTGAGGTTCAAGAAATACCAGAAAGACATTCCTTCCGATTGGAGGATATTTTGAGAGAGAGATATGGAATGAAATGGCAATTAGGTGAATCTGGGGAAATAATTAGAGAGAGGATCAAGGAGATTAAAAAGAACTACTATGAGGGGAAGAGAGTAGAATATGATGAAGAGAATGCACTAGCATATGCGGTATATCATCTTCCGGGGTACTATGCAGCGATACAATATATACTAAATAAGATTTCAGAAGGTGGATTGTTAAAAAGGAAGTTAAGGATACTTGATGTGGGTGCAGGTGTCGGCGGACCCGCATTGGGGATTTCGGACTACATGCCTGAAAATGCACTTGTAGAGTATAACGTGGTAGAACCAAGTGATGCGGCAAATATTTTGCAAATATTAATGGAAGATAGAGGTCCCAATATACATTTAAATATTCACCAAGATACAGCGGAAAAATTTGAGCCAAATGGCGTTTATGATATCATATTATTTGCCAATGTTCTTAGTGAATTGGAGAACCCCATTTCAGTGGTTAATAAGTATAGTAAATTTGTATCAGAGGAGGGGTCGATGATACTAGTTGCCCCTGCTGATAAAAATACAGCAATTGAATTGAGAGAGGTAGAAAGGGCACTTTCATTGAATATGAACATATACACCCCCACAATTCGTTTGTGGCCAGGTCATAGCCCATGTAGTGAAGGTTGGTCCTTTGAAGTGATGCCAGATATAGAGATTCCTAGTTTCCAAGATAAAATTGCCCAAGAGGGTCAAAGGAGAGAGGAGTTTCTAAATATAGATGTTCAAGTTGCATATAGCATACTAAGATGGGATTATCAGACTTTATTTCGACACTCGAAAGACACGTCTAGATGCGTCATGTTATCAGACATAGGTACCCGGGTTGGAAAGAGGGCAAATGTTATTGCAGTGAAATTAAGTCAGGATTTGAGTGAGGGAAAAAATGCATTGTTTCTTATTGGGGATGGATCTGAAAAAATAGATAATTATGCGGTAATCGTGAAAGAAACACCACAGAATAGGATTATATCAGAGATGGTGTATGGTGGAATTGTTTTGATTAGAAATGTCCTTGTTCTGTGGAATGGTGATGAAGCTTCATATAATCTTATTGTAGATAAAGAAACAATAATTGAGTAAGGATTAAAAGGGTTATGGGAGAGCGAAGTGGTAGAATTGTATAAATCGAAGATGGGTAGTTCTAATTCTTTGCGGGTGTAAATTCAGTTGAATGACGATTGTAGACTTAGCAAAGGAACTGATCGCAGTTCCAAGCCATGAGGATGAAGAAAAAGTTGGCAAGTTGATTGAAAAATGGCTCAAAGAAGAAACAGATGCAGAAGTCTTACGCGATGGGATAGGGAACATTATTGCCCGGCGCGGATCGGGTGATGAATTGGCATTTATTGGACATCACGATGTAGTCCCTCCTAATTTTGATCAAATGGATGGTGATCGGTGTAAAGTTTTTGAAAAGAATGGGCGATTGTATGGGAGGGGATCTGCAGATATGAAAGGTGCACTTGCTTCAATGATGCATTCATTTAGAGATGCAGAACCAAAAATGGAATTAGTATTTGCAAGTTTTGTCGGAGAGGAGATAGGAGGAAATGGTGCCCAATATGCCATCTCAAAGGGATTTAATCCTAAATTTGCAGTGGTGGGAGAAGGGTCAACAGGATATTCGAATGGAGGAATTATAGACATAGCCATTGCCCATAGAGGTCGTCGAGAAAGTCAAATCGCGGTTTTGGGTGAAGAGGGACATGCGTCTCAGCCAAATGAGGGGAAAAATGCCATATACTTGGCAGCAGATGTGATTCAAGAAATATTGAAAATACCTACTAAAGAGATTACAATTGAGGGGGTCGGGATGAAAGAATCAGTGATAGTGACGAGAATAGAAGGAGGAACGGCAGGAAATATCAATCCAGGAAAATGTACTTTGATAATTGACGAGAGAACTGTTCCGGGCAAGGGTGGCATGATTCGAAGAGGGGAAGATTTCAAGTGGGAGATAAAACAAGAAATACCTGCGTTTAAATGTCAAGATATGTCTTTTGCTCATTTGGCACGTGGGGTGGCAAATGAAGTAACCAATGGATCGGAATTGATTGCGAAACCTCACACTACAGATGCGGGTTGGTTTTCTGAGAAAGGGTGTATTGGCATCGTATGCGGGCCTGCGGAATTGGGACAGGCCCATACATCAGATGAAAGTGTGGATATAAAAGCGCTAGAAGATTGTTCGAAGATATATCGCAGAATGGCAGAGGTAGAGATATAGATGAGAACCTACGAAGAATTCAACCAATATGTAGAAAGGATAGAAAATCTCAAAGAAGTAATGGGCGTTTTGCATTGGGACCAGGAAGTAATGATGCCAGAAGGGGGAGTAAATGCAAGAGCTATGCAGTTTTCAGTGTTGTCCGCAATGAGGCATGAATTAATAGTAGATGAAAGATTAGGCGAGCTGATAGAAGAGATGCCGGAAGAAGTGGACGAGGAGAATGAATCGATATATAGGGAGATCAAAAGATTACATGAACGCTCGAGGTTGGTTCCGACAGAATTAATAAAAGAATTATCCCAACTCACAAGTCGATCGTTTCCTATTTGGGTGGAAGCAAAAAGAAAATCTGATTTCAAACATTTTGAGAAGACGTTGCAGTTGTTAATTGAGAAAAAATGTGAGATGGCAAGATGCATAGATGGTGATGCAGATCCGTATGAGATTCTTATTCAGGATTATGAACCATACCTAAGTCTGTCTTCTATTGAGGAAATACTAGTAAACTTAAAAGATTCATTAGTTCCTTTAATTAAAAAAATACGGGAGGAAGGAGAAGATATAAAAGAAACGTTAGAGGGGGATTTTGGCTTACAAGATCAAAAATATCTTTCGGAAGATGTACTCAATTTGATAGGATATGATTGGTCTAGAGGCAGGTTAGATACATCCCCACATCCATTTTCAATGGGGAATGTTTTTGATGCGAGAATAACGACAAGATTCGAAGAAAGAAATTTTGTAGATGGGTTATTGAGTACAATCCACGAATTTGGACATGCTTTGTATACACTATCGTTGCCAAGTGAGCATTATGGCACCCCATTATGTGGAGATATGGGAATGATAATACATGAATCACAATCGAGATTCTGGGAGAATCACATTGGAAAATCGCTTGCATTTTGGGAGGAAATATTGCCAATCATTGAGTTACGTTTTCCAAAAATGAAATTCGGAAATCCAGAGAAGGTGTACAGAATGGTTAACAGAGTTAAACTAGACAATTCGATTCGAGTTAATGCGGACGAATTAACTTATCACTTACATATCATCATTAGGTATGAGATAGAGAGTGCATTAATAAGAGGAGAGTTACAAGTCTCAGAAATCCCATCTGTTTGGAATGAAAAGATGGAGAAATATTTGGGGATAACACCAGAAAATGATTCAACTGGATGCCTTCAAGATATACATTGGAGTCATGGATCGTTTGGATACTTTCCTACATATTCTGTGGGCAGTGTTTTGGCAGCTCAAATTAACCACCATATAGAACAGGATGTAGGGGATATAGGGGAGTTGATTCGGAAGGGTGACTATCAATATCTGAAGAATTGGTTGGGAGAGAATATTCATTCTCATGGAGGGAAGTATACTACATCCGAATTGATTAAAAGAGCAACGGGAGAAGATATTAAAATAGATTATTTTGTAGAATATATCAATAGAAAATACTCCGAACTATATAGAATTTGAAGATAGTTGCCATAAAATCTATATTTGAGACCAATCTATGGATTATGTTGCAGAATCGCTTCGAATGATATTTATGCTTTAATGAACTGTTATGTTGTGATTAATGAAAGAATCAGATGGGCCGAACCTAATACGTCTTTTTGGAGGCCCGGGGAGTGGGAAAACTACAGCGCTGTTAGATGAGGTAGAAGGGCTTCTAGATTCGGGGATTGGTGTGAAAGAGCTGCTTCTAGTGTCATACACACGGGCTGCGGCAACTGAACTAAGAGACAGACTAGGAAATCGACTAGAGGTAGAACCAGAATCTCTTCGTGGTAACGTGAGTACAATGCACGCCAAAGCGTACGAGCTTTTGAAACTATCTCGGAAGGGTGTCGTTAGTGAATCCGATAGAAAGAACTTCTGTTCTGATCGGGGTTTAGAATATGAAGATGATTACAAAAGTGGAGGGAGAAGAGTAACTTTATCCACTGCTTTGGGAAACAAAGTTTTAGAGACTAGTCAATGGATTCAACGTACAAATAAAAACGTGGAGGATTGGTTTGACGTTCCATTTACATGGGATGTTAAAAAAGTTAGATACCCTCCTAATTTGGATCCTCGGGCGTTATCGGGAAATAAATATACGCCAACTTGGTCGTCTGGAGATAACCGCTTGAGCATTCCAGATCTGATTGAGGACTGGAAAAAATACAAATTAGATAACAAGATTGTTGGTTTTGCAGATATGTTGGAAATGGTTCATGAACGTGAACTATCACCCCGAGTTTCGAATTTAGTTGTTGATGAATTTCAAGATATTACACAATTACAATATAGCATATATTCCCAATGGAAATCTCAAATGGATAACGTGATCATAGCAGGGGATGACGATCAAGTGGTTTATGCTTGGCAGGGTGCAGACCCAAAATTGTTGCTTAACGAGAAAATTGGATCGGATAGAATACTAAATAATTCGTATCGTCTCCCATCAAATGTTCTGGGAGTTGTTAGCCGGGTGATTGGTCACGTGGAGATTAGACAAGAAAAAAATTTGAAACCTAGGATCGAAGGAGGGTCTGTAGAGTTTCTGCAAGATCCATCTGTTTTGGACTTAGTAAGGAGGATCAAAAAGGATGTAGAAATGGATAAGGGCACACTGATGGTTCTATTCCGTGCCAGATATCAAATGTTTGAATTCATAGAAGAATTTGTTAAAATTGGGATCCCATTTGCCATGATGACTGATGGAAATATGTGGACAGAAAGGCTCACAAAATATGTTGAGGCGGTTGAGTGTTACAAGGCTGGTGAAAATTTATCGGGAACACAAGTTCATTTGCTGACAGATATACTGGTTGATTCTTCATTTGGTTCACGGAAGAGAGAGGAACTATTTGATGCAATAGAAAATGCTTTGAAAAAGAGAAATACAAAAAATAAAGATCGGATTGAATTCCCTGCAGAATTTATACGAAAACAAATTCCGTTTATGCCGAGTCCAGATATTGCATCGGAAATGATTCGAAAAGTGAGTAATTATCAGAAACGTTGCGTGAAATCTTACTTTGAAGGGAAATACCAAGATATTGAACATGAACGTGTCAGGGTGGGAACTATCCATTCATCGAAGGGAAGGGAAGCGGATTATGTGTATGTTTCCACCGATTTGACAGAAAAAGTTGTTGAGCATATGTCTTCGGAAGTGGAAGGTGGGATAGAGTACGATCCAGTTTCAAAAATTGTTCCGGTTCTTACAGATAGTGAACGGAGAGTGTTCTATGTCGGGATGAGTAGGGCTAGAGAAGGATTAGTAGTAATGGAAAATTTAGTTAAAAGTGCACCAACGTTGCCCATCGAAGTTCTTCTCAATAATGAATACACAGGTAAATCGATTGAAGATCTGAGGTATTAAATGAGGAAGACAAGAACAGAATATTTTCAGGTTTTGCCACCATAGGTTGTTTTGATATGTTTACAGGGATAGTAGAAAATGTTGGTGAAATTTCAATGGTAGAAGAAAATGAT
>WTZT01000030.1 GCA_009889685.1 Candidatus Hikarchaeia archaeon HikBin4 | reverse complement strand
ATAGATTCGGACGACCCAAGTGAGATCAGATCGACAGTGGGTTTAAGAGATGCAGTGGATCGGGAAACTTTAGAATTAAAATGGGCAACGGTGATTTCTGTAAAAAGTACAGGCATGGCAGATAGAGTGTGTGTAGATACAGGTTCTCTAATGCATTCAGAAGAGGGCATGCTTATTGGATCGATGGCACGGGGACTATTCTTTGTGCATGCAGAGACTGCGGAATCGCCGTATGTTGCATCTCGGCCGTTTCGAGTGAATGCAGGTGCGGTCCATGCGTACGTTAGATCTTTGGGGGGAAAAACCAGATATCTAGCAGAATTACAAAGTGGAGATGAGATTCAGATTGTAAATATCAAGGGGGAAACTAGAGAAGCCATTGTGGGGAGATGCAAAATAGAAAAGCGCCCTATGCTTCGAATTGAAGCTGAAATTGAAACAAAAAAAGGAAATGATAGAATCGAGACATTGTTGCAGAATGCAGAAACTGTTAAAGTAGCCACCCAGAAAGGCCCCAAAGCAGTAACTGCTTTAGAGATTGGAGATGAAGTATTGATTTGTTACGAACATGCTGCCCGTCATTTTGGTGAAGCAATTGATGAAAGCATAATTGAGAAGTAAAATCGAATACTAAGTAAAAGATTTTTTAATCCTACGAAGGAACTTAGTTTTTTTAGCAGAATTGACTAGAGCAAAATCAAGAACTTCGAAAATATTAGTTGCAGTAACCATTTCGATCATATTAGCATATTCACTTGAAAGCAGCACGTCTTGTTCATTTGCCTTAGGAATGATAACACTAGAAATACCAGCTTTTGCCGCAGCTTCTATTTTATGTGTTACACCTCCGACGGGGAGGACATCTCCACGAACAGAAAGAGACCCAGTCATGGCTATATCTTGTTTAACGGGGATATTTTCGAGAGCGGATATGATAGCTGTCGCCACCGTAACGCTCGCAGAATCACCTTCAATTCCATCATAAGATTGGACAAATTGAACGTGGATATCACGGTCAGTTAGACCTTTTTCAGAGAATTTTTTAATGACAGCAGAAACATTTTTTATTGACTCTTCGGCTATTTTTTGTAGTTGTCCGGTTGCAATTATTGTTCCGCGTCCTTGAGATGGTGTGACTTCAGCCATAATAGGGAGAACTATTCCAGAATCTTCTCCCATAACAGCCAGACCATTAACACGAGCGATGGAAGTACCGTCGTTAATGGTGAGAGCATAGTCCTTTCTTCTTTGGGCATATTCATCCGCTAATTGTTGTTCGATGGAACGCGCACGTGATTTTGCAAGCAAAACATGTTCTTTTGTTGCTTGTTTGTCCCCTGCAGATTGTGCCAAATCTCCAGCAGCTCTGATCAGACCACCTAATGATCGAAAACCCAAAGTTAGATGTCCTTTTCGCGACGCCCTCCTTCTAGCTTCAATAAGAATTTCTTCAACCGCATCTTTAGTGAAGTGGGGTATTCTGCCATCATTTCTTATTTCTTGTGCTATGAATTGAATATACTTCCTACGGATTTTTGGAGTATCTTTAATTGTATTATCCATATATAGTTCGTATCCATACCCTTTGATTCTGTTTCTCAATGCGGGGTGCATATGTTGCATTGCGTCCAAGTTCCCTGCAGCGATCATTATGAAATCGGTAGGGACCGGCTCGGTTTGTACCATAGCACCAGAAGAACGCTCGGACTGACCAGTTATAGAAAATTTTCTCTCTTGAACTGCAGTCATTAACATTTGTTGAGAACGTAATTCAAGAGTGTTTATCTCATCAATGAAGAGAACGCCTTTGTGTGCTTTGTGGATGGCCCCAGCTTCCACTCTTTCGTGTGCAGGTGTTTCCATACCTCCTGATTGAAACGGGTCATGTCGAACGTCGCCCAAAAGGGCCCCTGCATGAGATCCAGTTGCGTCGTGGAAGGGCGCAGTTTTTTCTTCGGCGTTGTTGATTAATAGATTGGGAACCAGGGCATCTGCGTTTCTGGAACTATATCTAAAGGCGATATAGATGACTGCACCGGCTAGGATACCGAGTAAAGGATCTTGTGCGATCAATAGAGCATATCCAACTACAGCTATGATTATCATCCACATTAAAAATGATTTCATTTGATTTTGTTTTCTGGATTCTTCTTTGTGTGCATCGATGATTTGTTGCCCTTTTCCGGTGGGGACCGTTCGAATTTTTGGAACGTTCTTATCGTCGGAGTTTTCATAAACCAAAACATCCTGTAATTCTTCTTTAGGTAGCAACTCTGCCATGGCTTTGGCTAGCATTGATTTTCCAGTTCCAGGTGACCCAATCATCATAACGTGTCGGTGTTGAAGTGCAGCTTTTGTAATGGCTTCTGTTGCCCTATCTTGGCCGATTACTTGGTCAATTAATTTTTCGGGTATGGGCACTTCTTCGGTTGTAGAAAAAGTTAATCCACCTAGGATATCTTCTTCGGCTATTTCCTCATTTATTTTCAAATCTTTAGGGGGATTTTTATTATCAGAAGGGGCAACAGAATTTGAGAGGTCCGGGGTCTCTGTTTCTGAAAGCTTCTGGCTCTTTTTAGTCATAAACGTAGTAGTGATATAGGGGTTAAGAGGATTGATATACTTTTTGTAGAAAGCTAGGAAGTATAGTGCATAAATTTCGAACCATACGCGGCATGGTTATTACAGATGCAAACGATCAATATGGTATGGTTAGGGGGATATATATTGGACGTTTTCAGCCCTATCATAATGGCCACCATAAAATGGTAGAAAAAATTTCAGGAGAAGTGGACGAGATGGTACTAGGAATAGGAAGTGCCGGAGATTCGCATACGAGGAAAAATCCATTCACTGCAGGAGAGAGGGTTTTGATGGTTACAAGGGCGATTGAAGAATTTGATATTCCATCATATGTAGTACAAATAGAAGATTTGAAACGAAATTCCATTTGGGTGAGTCATGTTGAGAGTATAAGTCCGAGATTTGATGTGGCTTATTCAAATAACCCACTTGTTATTCAGCTATTCAAGGAAGCGGGAAAAGAAATTAGGCAAGTGCCTATGTTTGATCGAGATGTGTTAGAGGGGGCAGAAGTGAGAAGGAGAATGGAAAATGGGGAAGATTGGCAAGCTCTAGTTCCAATTCCAGTGAAGAAGATAATAGAAGAGATTGGAGGGATTGAGAGAATTCAAAGAATTAATGAAAGTGATTCAGAAAGGTGAAATTAACTAGCAGCGATAACGTCGTCTATTCTGAGGATCATAGTTGCTGCTTCGGTGGCACTGTCAATTGCTTCTCTTTTTACTGCAGCAGGATCCAAGATGCCATATTTTACGGGATCGTCTAGCACTCCCGATTCCCCCTTAGCAATTATCCCTGCACGTCCAGATTCATTTGCAGCTCGAAGATCGACGAGCGTATCGATCTGATCGAGGCCTGCATTTTCTGCCAGAGTTCTAGGAATTACTTCTACAGCATCTGCGAATGCCTCGACTGCTAATTGTTTCCTGCCTTCAATTGAAGCTGCTAGACTTCGAACTCGACTGGCAATTCCTATTTCGACCACACCGGCTCCAGGGACAACTTCGCCAGATTCCACAGCTGCAGTGACCACATCTAATCCGTCACTAACAGCACGCTCTAATTCGTCCACAATATGTGCGGTTCCGCCACGTAGGAAAACAGTGACTGCTTCCGCTTGAGATCCTGCTTCGACAAAAGTCAATTCATCGTCGTTGAATTTTTGAATTTCAATGGATTCTACTTGACCTAAATCTTCATCAGAAAGATCGTGCAAGGTTGCAACCCGCATTGCACCAGTCGCACGGGAGAGGGCTTTTGCATCATCGCTGTTTACATCTTCAAATGCGAGAATACCTTTATCAGATAAAAATCCTGCAACTCGATTGTCGATGTCTTCAGTGCAAAATACAACATTCACTCCAGCTTTGGAGATGGCATCTGCATAACCACGAAGTTCAGCCTCCTCGGCCTCGAAAGCAGCGGTTAGTTGGTCAACACTAGTGATTGTGAATTCTGCATCGACTTCTGGGTCACGGATTTCGAGGTGCATGTCTAGAATTAGAACTTTTCCCTTGGAAATGGATTTGGGCATGTGTTCATGTGCCCTTTCAGATTCTAATATGAATCCTTTCACTAACTCAGTTGCACTAGAAGAAGCACCTACACGAGTTTGAAGATGAATGTCATCTCGGCTAACTTTTCCAGATTTGGTGACGTGTTTGACGGCATCGACAATGATTTTAGATAGTTCCTCAGGAGAAACGTCCCCGGTTCCTTTTCCAGTCATACTAGTTGTGGCGACTTTTTGTAGAGTGGCATCATCCAAAGTTTCGTTTAATATATGCGAGGAGATAGCTTCTTGTGCAATTTGATTTGCCTCAGAATATCCTTCCACAATAGTTGTTGGATGGACATTATCTTCTAGGAGTTTCTCAGCTTTAGATAGTAATTGGCCAGCTATGACTGCTGCAGTTGTGGTACCATCCCCAACCTCTTTTTCTTGAGATTCTGCCACTTCTACTATCATTTGAGCAGCGGGATGTTCGATATCCATTTGTTTCAAGATAGTGGCGCCGTCATTTGTTATGACTACATCGCCAGAGGAAGTTACCAACATCTTGTCCATTCCTCGGGGGCCTAATGTAGTTCTAACTGCTTCTGCGACTGCTTTTCCAGCAGCAATATTCATAGACTGTGCGTCCCGACCTTGCGTGCGTTTAGTACTGTCACCTAGTATAATGTAAGGCTGATTGTATTCCATAGTAATTACTAAGTGAAGGTTAGCGAGTCTATATTAATTTAACGGACTTGAATCGATAGAATTCAGAGGGATATAGACCAATAAGATACAGTTGAAATGCGTTGACCTAATGAAGTAGAGACAACGGATGAATCGATAGATCGGATGGGTTTTGCTAGGAAAGTTGGGAGATTTCGATAGACCCCGTAAGGAAAGATAAAATCATGATGGGAATTCTCAATCGTGGCGTCTATAGAGGACAATAGTTGAGATATATAAGATCTAGAATGAAGTGTAGATCCCATGGGCAATAACCAATTGTAGAAAGATCGCGCGCTGTATTTGTTGAAAGTATCAAAGATTATTTTTTCACGTGCAACGCGGTGCATTTCTAAAAAGAAATACATTGGTATAGGGGTCAAATGGAAGAATCTCATGGCCAATACTATATCAAAAGAAGAATCATCAAATGGCAAGTTTCCTGCGTCTGCATGGAAAAAAGTTAAATCTCCAGAATGGGGCGAGGGATCAGCTTTATTTTTTCCAATGTTAATCATAGACTTGGAGATATCGAGTGCGACGACATCGGCTCCAAAGTCCGCCAACATTAGGCTAAATCTTGCAGTCCCACATGCCAGATCTAGAATTGTTTTCCCATCAATAGAATCTAAAAAATTAGTTACTATTTGTTTCTCATGAGAATTGATCAAACTCCCCCCTTTTGAGAAACGCTTGGCATCATACTGAGTGGCGATTAGATCTTCTTGATACCAGTGTTTGCCTTTCATTTACAATTAGAATATAAGATGTAATTGGATAAAACGGTGAGGGTTAAGCTAGTCTTTTTTCGATGGATTTTAACAAATGCATTGCAAATGTCAGATGTGAAATTGAAAGAAGAATTAGTAGCTGCACAAATGTTAGATGTGAAAGAATTGGCAGATACTATTGTGGAGATTGGTTTTGAGTGTACTAAATGTGGGGCTTGTTGTAAAGGTGATGATGGAGAACATACAGCAACAATATTTCCAAGTGAAATTAGGAAAGTGCAGAAGGTTGAGGAAATGGAATGGAGGGATGTTGCCCGACCGATGCCTTTTGGAATTGTAGAAAATGAGAATGGGGAATTGGTTGGAGAAACGTTCGAATGGGCTCTACAAGTGAATGGGTGTGGAAATTGTTCATTTTATAGAGAAATAAATGGAGAAGGGATATGTGGGATATATGGATTCAAACCTTTAATTTGTGAGACTTATCCGTTTAGTGTGGATTTAGGAGGAAGTAACAAACCAAAAGGAGAGATTGTAGAAAAAGTGGGAGAGATAGTCGTACATGAATGCGAAGGGATTGGCAGAGAAATAGACTATGAAGAAGCGATGAGATTGGCAAAGATTCTAAAAGAAAGAACCATACGCGAAATAAAAGAGTCGATGAATGTCATAGAGAAATATAGAAATTCAGAAACTAAAAAAAGTGGATTGATTGTCCATGATTCAGAGGGTGCAAAGGATAGAAATGGGAAAATTATATAGAGATATCGACAGGGCTATTAAGTTGGGGTGCAACTTAAGTTAGTTGAGGATATCGGTATGATTAATTTAGATCAAGTTTTGTGTTTGTTTAATGCAAGTATTGAAAAGATAGATGGAGACCATGTTATTAGAATTCCAAATGAAGAAATTGAGAATCAAAATTTGGAATGGGGAGAGATATATCGAATTGCACTAGTTAGGCAAGGAGAAGAGTTTGAACTAGGAGTCCAAAAGGAGCCTGATGCAGTACCTAGTTATCCCCAACCACCAGTCGAGATGGGAGAAATACGATATGTAGAAATTGAAAGTCTAGGAAAACAGGGAGATGGTATAGCACGTTCTGAGAGGGGATATGTCATTATCGTTCCTGGATCAAAGGTGGGCGAACAAGTAAAGATAGAAATCGTTGGAGTCAAATCAAATTTTGCTATAGCAAGCGTTGTTGAGGATGTATTAGAATAGAATAGATAGTCGGAGAAGAGCAAGAAAATACGTTCGCTATGGATGAATAGTAACGAACTTTGATAGATCCGTTTCAACCAAATTGGATGCGTCGTCGATAGACCTGTGGGGGCGATTTGAAATCAAAGTTTGTGCCCTTTTCTTCCCTACTCCAGGGATTGTTAATAATTCAAAAAGGGTTGCTGCATTGAGATCTAGTCCGAATGGAAGTGCAGTAACAGATCGTTGTCCATGGTCAACCACAATAGCATCAAGAATGGTTCCAAGAGGGATTTTTCC
>WTZT01000003.1 GCA_009889685.1 Candidatus Hikarchaeia archaeon HikBin4 | reverse complement strand
GAATGAGGTAAATTTACGGTTTAGGAGATCCTTGATAGGGCAAGAATATGACGTTTGTAACTAGACTCACACTAAGAAGTGGAGATAGAAATTCTTTGGATAAAACAATGGAGAACCTCAAGCGTTCTGCAGAGAAAAAGGGGATAAGGGTAAGGGGACCGCATACACCGTCACCTCAAACTTATCGGGCCCCCCAATATAGAAGAATGGATGATATAGAAAAGAAATTTCCTCCCTGGGAGTATAACGTATATGAGCGGTGGATAGAGGTATCAGGGTATGATGAATCCATACGAAGGATTACAGACGTGGAATTTCCAAAAGGGGTACACGTTGAAGTTGAAGTCTTGCAAATGGGGATGAAAAAATAGTTAAATGGGTTGAGATAGTGAGAAAAAATAAGAGGGGCCATTTCGGAATAGTGACGTTCTAGTAAAAGACCATTATGTTAATGAGTGTGTCTTTGGGCATATTATTTGCGCTGATAGCTGGCATATCAATTGCCATTATGGCCATTTGTGTAAGGATAGTTACGAAAATGGGTGGAGATTCGTTTACTGCCGTTTTAGTAAGTCTATTTCTGAATGTAATAATTATCGTTCCGATAGCCGCGATTATGCATTATCCAGATTATGGCATAACCTTGACTTCTCTGTTGGCGTTTATTGGGGCAGGGGTGGCAGGGACGTTGACTGGCAGAGTCTTTTATTTCAAAGGTATCGAAAAGGTTGGTGCAAGTCGGGGAGATAGTATTAAAGCCACAATGCCGATATTTGCCACAATTATTGCCGTACTAGTATTGGGAGAATCGCCGACTTTGATCCACCTAATAGCTATCGTTGCGGTGGTAGTGGGGGTGTGGATCATTATGTGGGAAATGTTAAGAAATAAATCCAATGATGATATAATAGGAAAAACCAAGAATTTGATATACCCTATCGCTGCTGCTATATGTTTTGGTTTTGAGCCAAATTTTGCTAGAGTTGGGGTGTTGGAAGGGACCCCACCTCAAGTAGGAGTTAGCATAAAGGTACTTGTTGCTCTAGTTGGGTTTGCACTTTACTTTTTATGGAAAAAGAAGTTACCAAAAATCAGTAATATCATACAAGAACGGGGGCTATTCAAGTGGTATATTGGGGCAGGGTTGGCAAATACATCTATGATGGTTTTTTACTACGAGGCAATAGCAAGGGCACCAGTAACTTTTGTGGCCCCCATTCTCCAGACAAGTCCCTTATTTGTTGTGATCATGTCATATCTATGGATACAAGACGTAGAACGTATTTCGTGGAGATTGATAGTAGGAGTTTTGGTGATGATTGGTGCGGCCATAATGATAACCACAATGGCGTGAAGAAAACAGAAATGTTTTGCAGATGGATTTTCTTACAACTGATATGATAGATCTTACAGTCCCAATGGGAAAGGAACTCCCATCGTTTCCAGGTTATCCGGGGTTTGAATATGAACAATGGGGAGGTCACGACAAAGGAGGAGGTGCGTTAATGCACTACTATTCTGCGAATACGCACCAAGGTACGCATATAGATGCACCTTATCACTTTATCCCAGATGGAAGGACCGTAGATGAATTGACATTTGAGGAATTAGTAGGCCCTGCAAAAGTGATGGATCTTAGAAAATATAAGGGGGAATCGATCACGGCCGATATATTAGACAATCATGCGAGCGAAATTAAGAAAAAAGACAAAGTTGTAATGGTGACAGGGGATGTTGATGATAATTTTTTTACAGGTAATTTTTTCAAGGAAGCTTCAGATATTACTCTTGATGCAGCGGAATGGCTTATTGAGCGAGAAGTGGAACTGATAGTAAATGATTTTCTCACCGAAGCAGTTCCAGGAGAGCCAGATCGGCCAGTTCATAAAGCACTTTTGGGGGCAGATATTCCAGTGGTTGAATATATTTGTAATATAGAAGAAATAGTCGAGTATGAGAGTATTTGGATTGGGTGTTTCCCTATGTTAGTGAAAGGATTTGAAGGCACACCTACACGTGTGGTCGCAAAAGTTCTATAAATCAAATAAGTCTGAATATAGATCTAGTTGATTTTTTTGATCAAATGTTGGGAATCGGACTATGAAATGTTCGACTCCGGCTTCAATAAATGAGTGTATTTTTTTTGTGACCGTTTCAGGAGGACCGAAAACTCCAACTTCTTTTAGATGTGCATCTGAAATTGACCAAGGATAGTAAGAACTTATGTAGTCTCTAGCTTGAGAAAATGCCTCTTCTTCACTGGGTGCAATCACGACATCGGTATAGTTAGTTGCAATGAGTGAAGAGGACCTCTCTGATTTTTCTACTAAATCTCGAGCATAAGAGATCATACTGGAGTATTTGGAAGGATTTGTTTGAGGCATTAAGCCATCGGCGTGCTGTTCTATTCGCTTTTGGATTGAATTTGAAAAACCAGATTGCGGATCGAACTTAGTGGTTGCGATATATATGGGAGGTTCCCGAGTGGGAGGAACGTCGAGGTGGGCGTTGTGGAAAGGATAGAATCCAGTGGAACTAACATTTTTTCCGCGCCATAATTTTCTAATCACATCAAGGGACTCGTTAAGAATGGCCCCACGCTCGGAGAAGGGGATACCTAGATTCCTGCTTTCGTTTATTGTGGATTCATGGGGAGTGCCAACACCAACCCCAAAAATAAATCTACCATTAGATAATTGATCGAGAGTAGCAGTTGCGTGTGCAACATGAACTGGGTGACGTAAGTGCAATAAATAGATTGCAGTTCCGATTTGGACTTTTTTTGTCAACGTTGCGATGGCGGCGAGTGTAGTGAGGGGTTCCAATCGGTGGCGTGTGAGAATACTATCTCCGACCCATAGAGATGAAAAATTTAATGATTCGGCATGAGAAGCTAAAGTTAGTAAAGTTGCAGTATTAGAAGAGAGAGATAGAGGAGAATCACTTTGCATGGTGATACCACGAGTGGGAAGAACATAGCCGTGTGAAACCATAGCTCAATTGATAGTGGTGAATCCAATGATAAAACTCTTTTTCAATCGAGGTAAGTGGCAGTGTGGAAACAGTCGTTTTCTGTGCGAATGTCCATAACAGAGGGCAGGACTATGTTTATTTCCTGCCTAGTCATCACAGGTACTGAGTAATTTGTGTTGAGATATTTGAGGGGTTTGTCATCGTTTTCTCTTTGCTGAACAAATTCAAGATGTCTTTGTAACCGGAGATGGGCATAATTTTTTAGAGCATCTGAGTTATCGACTATACGTTGAGTTATGTGGCCACCAAAGGACTTATTTAATTCGATTCCTACGCTGTTTCTTCCGGAAGATATTGCACTTAAAAGAGTAGTTCCAGTACCCAAATAAGGATCTAAAATTAGATCCTCTTGAACTGAAAACATGTTAATCAATCGGGTAGATAGCTCCAAGGGATATGCTGCACTTCGGGTCCGTAAATCGTCTGAATGTAGATTTTGGCGATTTCCTTTTAGACCTTGCCATAAATCGGAGAACCAATGATTCCGTTCCTCCCAAAAAATTGCACTCTTTTGTCTATTTTCCTTTTCTTTTTCTGTTTTAAACTCTCTTTTTTCTGATTTTCTAAGTAATAGAATATGTTCGTATTCATGAGTAACATATGCCCCGGTGGGAAGCATTCCAGAACCCATAAATTTGGTTGGAGAATTGGTTTGTTTTTTCCAAATGATCCCAGGTAAAACATCGAATCCTAGATCCGAACAAAAAGATAGTATCTTAGCGTGAGAAGGATATAATTGGAACTTTTTGTCTAATGTTCTAGTAGCATCCCCTATGTTTATGCAAGCATAACCACCTTTTTTTAATACTCGATGAGACTCAGACCAAACTTTATTGAGTTCTTCGTGCATTAGATTGAAAGCTAAAATTCCATTTTGAGAAGATAATGCACCTTTGATTTTTGGGTTTTGAGTGATAAATAATTCATCCCACATTTCAATCATAGGATAAGGAGGAGAGGTTACAATTAGATCGACGCTGGCATCAGCTAAATAGCTCATATTGCGGCTATCTTCGAAAATTATTTTGTGTGTTGTTTCCATGATAAATAAGAAGGGGAATATATTGAATATATGGCGACGCTGATACGTACTCCTATCGGTGAAAAGAAGATACATTTTCGGAAAGGTTAGATAAAGGAAGTCATAAAGTCGTAAGGCGAACTAGATAAATGGACAGAAAGAGAATATTCTGACCAAAAGTTTGGGGGGGTAGCCAAGCCAGGCCAAAGGCGGCAGACTCAAGATCTGCTCACGTAGGTGTTCACGGGTTCGAATCCTGTCCCCCCCATTAGTCGCTCGATGTAGAAACCCCCAACTAAGTTACTATAATTCAGACATATTTTCCAGAGTTAAAACGCTTTTCCAGACGGGCGGACAATTGCATGACTTGCCTATGACGTTCAGTTTAAACATGATGAAAACTAAATAATAAATAGGCTTTTACTGTTATGCACAGAATACCACCTGCGTGACTTACACATATATGACCATGACGGGCCAAAGCCAGTAGCTGTTAGGTTCGTAGCATATATATTCATATTATCTTTGGCATAAATAATAATAAACAGATAATAAATAGGAATTTAGATATCGTATGAGATATTAAAACTCACCAAAGATTGGCATGGAAACTAAATGGGATGCAGATAGAATAGAAAATCAGAAGGGAAAAGTTGTGATTGTTACAGGGGCAAATTGTGGAATTGGTTATGAAACGGCCCTGGAAATGTCTCGAAATGGTGCAGAAGTAATACTAGCTTGTCGTGATGTGGATCGGGGGATGGGTGCAATTCAAAATATCATAGAAGAGATACCTAAAGCAAATCTCGTAATGGCTTCTTTAGATCTATCGGACTTGAATCGGATCGAAAAATTTTCAGATCAGATTCATGAAAATTACAGAAAAATAGACCTCTTAATAAATAATGCAGGGGTGATGATGGATTCTTTGACTATGACAAAACAAGGATTTGAATTTCATTTTGGCATCAATCACTTGGGACATTTTGCACTTACGGGACATATTTTAGATCTTCTTTTGGTTGAAGGAGATTCTAGAGTTGTAAATGTTGCTAGTATTGCTGAAAAAAAAGCAAAAATATTTTGGGACGACCTTAATTGTGAAAGAAGAAAGTATAGCATGTGGAAGAATTATAGCCAATCTAAATTGGCAAATTTACTTTTTACTTTTGAATTTAAACGACGTTTTGATTCAATAGGACACTCTCTTAAAATTGTTGCTGCACATCCAGGATTAACTGCCACAAATCTTTCGAGGAATGTGAGAAAAGAAAACCAAATTTCTGACCTATTATGGAGAAAAATGACACAACATCAATCTATAGGTGCATTGCCAACTCTTTACGCTGCAGTGGGAGATGTAGAAAGTGGAGATTATATTGGACCAGATGGAATTATGGAGTTCAGAGGATATCCTACTAAAGTGAACAGTTCACGTTCTGCGAGAAATGTGGTTAGTTCTAGGAAGCTGTGGGAAATATCCGAAGATTTGACAGGGGTAGAATTTAATATATTAGCATAGAGGGTATGGCGTCTATCGTATCTGCAGTCTATCGATTGATGTGACACACAATCTCTCGTGTCATAATATATGTAAACCTGTGAACCAGATCCAACATTGAACCAATAACCCTTACTGGTATTGATTACGGTGGTTCTCTTTGGTTCATTCCCCTTGTAGTATATCTATAGGCTTGGTCCTGTTTCGACAGCGGCACCTGTTTCCGCAGCGGCACCTGTTGTCCCCGGGTAATTCCCCCATGGTATAGACATAGGGTTGGTCCTGCATGAAGCTTTTGAACTGGTACTTCTCCTCATGGCATATCTATAGAGTTCTGTCCGATGCGTCGCCGCACCGTTCTTCCCTCTTTAACATTCTTCGCTAAAGAAGGATATCAAGACGGGCGTCACCCCATGCACAACAGCGATACAATAGCATTGATTTTATCAGTTTTTCTTTCGACAAATAAGGATAGCAAGACCGGGATTGTTTTTTATCCTGGGGCATTTCAGTCATTGTATGCCGACTGGCACAATTAAATTTTTTGACAAGAGTAGAGGTTTTGGGTTCATAACAACTGATGTCGATTCCGAATCAGATATCTACGTCAACATATACAACGTTGAAGGACCCGACTTAACCGAAGGGGACCGAGTTGAGTTTGATATTGAGGTTGCCCAAAAAGGGCCTAAAGCAGCTAACGTAAAACGATTATCTGACGAGAGTTAGCATCTTCTTAGGGTCTTTCCCCTCTCACGTCTGTTATATTATATTATGTCTCTTACCGTCCGGCGGACAACTACAAAACCCGCTGATAATTTAAACAATAATTGCTTATATTCGATATTGAGGATACCGTCGAAAGAGGCGCGTACAGGCGAACACAAAGGGTAGCGTTAGTACTGACCCACCAATCTCGGATTACTTCGGGTTTATATTTGTTGAAATCAAATAAAAAGTATCTAAGTAGAACTATTATGAAACCTACAGAAGATGGGAAATTAAAATTGCTTGCAATCAAATTGAGAAACTCTGGGTCGTGGTCAGTTAGATTTAAAATTGCTTTAGTTGCCATTGTGTTAATGCCATGCATAATATTTAGAGGGGCGATATATGATGCATTTTGGCATTATTTTTGGGGCCCAATACTTGCAGATGCAACAGGATCGGCTTGTGCTGTAAAAGGAGCGTATACCACTTCTTGGAAATATGGATATGAACTGGTTCGGGGTTTTGAAGTGGTTCAATATGGAGATATGTGTTCAAGAGTAGAGGGTATAGTGGCATATCCAGGATACACTTACATATCCGAAATTGGATATGCACTCATACTAGTTTTGTTACTTTTTGTAGTGGCCAAAATGTTATCAAGAATGAGGATTGGGCTAGATAAAAAACTAGTCTTTTCATTAATTCCATATATGCTATTTGGAGGGGCACTCAGGGTTGTAGAAGATGCGAACGATATTGTTCCAGTAGGCATAGAAGCTACGATTGGGTATCCGCTTAATATACTACTGATAAGTCCAGTGATATATGGAACTATGTTTTTGGCCACTATAGTGGCAATACTAGTTTCTGTAAAATTAGAGAGAATGGAAATTGTTGATAGGTATGAACAGGCTCTAGTTGCTATTGGGGTAACACTCTTAGGAGTGATATTAGGTTATTTGGGTTGGCTTGTTTTCTCGTGGCCCCACGTCTATCTGTATTTAGAAATAGCATTAGTTGTATTGGTGATGACAACTATCGTTACAGTATTTTTATGGTGGGCTATAAATCGGGAGGGGAATACGATAACAGAGGGAGTAGGTGACATTGGGATAGTTGTATTGTGGTCTCAAATTTTAGATGGTGTTGCGAATGTTGTTGGTATAGATTGGGCGTATAAATTGACAAGGGGAATGCAACAAAATCTAGTGCCAAAACATCCCATCAATAGAGGACTAGTAGAAATTGGATCCCAGTTCCCGGATTGGGTAACAAATGTGATAGGAACGGCTTGGCCATTTTTAGTGGTCAAGATAGGTGCTGCACTCTTAGTGATTTATATTTTTGATAAGGAAGCAATGGAAGAGAATCCTAGTTGGACTATTTTGCTTTTAATTGTAATAATAGCAGTAGGGTTGGGTCCGGGAATACGGGATATGTTGAGAGCCATTCTTGGAATCTAGGGATATGGATGGTGAGAGCGGTCTAGTCTAGATCTAAAGTTACCGAGTGAAGATGGAACTTTTCGTGCCCTAACGCCGAAAAAGGATTTTTCGAAAAAGAGAGGTTGTGCTTTTGGAACAAGTATACGGACAGCTTCAAATCCTAAAATGGCTATATCGGGAGGAGTGAGTTTGACAGAGTAAGTATGAAGACCTAATGAATGTAAGTGATTCATGATGAAGGATAGTTCTTCGGTGGATTCGAAAAAAGTTGAAATGGAGATATCATTGGAAGAGATGGAATCACTGCACTCTATGAAAGATTGAGCCTCTTTTGGAAAATTGGAATAAACTCCTATTGCAGATGGTTGATTTTTTGCTATATCGGGCCCCATGGATCGCAATTCCATCCAATTCTGTAATGCTTCAGAGAGGGCACCTATGGCTGCCCGATTTGGATTGATATTTGCACAAGAACCTACAGCGAATTTTGGCCATTTTGAGGGCCTGTGAACTGCAACGGTAACTATAGGTATGTCTATATCTTGAGTCACTAAAAGTGCCGTAGTAGTAAGTCCTTGGGAACGGGCCATTTGAGATAAGAGATCAAATTCGGAATCGTCTGGTAAAAATTCGGAAGGGGGGCGGGTGGAATACCAAGATAACATGGTTGCATCTCTTTCTATAACTTCGTAGAGTCCTGAGAGTTGAGCTTCTATGAGTGAATTTCCTATTGCAAGACCAGTGGTTATTGCGGGTTTATAGTATTCAGAAGGCGGAGGAAATACGGCAAAGTCTGCAGGCAACAAAACTTTTTTATTAGAATAGAGATTGACTCCATCGACCCAATCTATCGATTCGTCTTCGTAAAGATCTGGAGATGGTTGGACAAAAGAAGAAGGTGAGATGGAATTTTTGAAACTAGAAGTGGAACCAGATATAAATGAATTAGAATCATAAACTCCAGAACTATATCGCTCTAGAGCTTCTCCGATTGTCTTAATAAAAGCTTGATCCCAATTAATAGCCACCCCGGCAGATTGTTTTCTGACTGACTGCGTGGTAAAAGAAGTTGTATCACATAAATTTGCCAAATAATAAGGAGCTGGGAAAGACTCTGCTTCGGAAATTGTATTGATAATTCCGATGCGCTCATCGATTGCATACTCTGCCCGTTCTGTGACGTTTCCAGAAAGGCAAGGAGATGAAGAATGGTCATTGGAAGGACAAGTGGGGATTGGGAGTAAAAGTCTCTGAGTGATGGCATTGTTCTCATTGTTGGTTTGTCCTATGGAGAAGTCTGAAATCTCAAATACATGGCTGTGGGACATGGTAGAATTGGATAGAGAAGTCACCAAATACGCGGAAAGGGACCCAAGTAGGGATTCAAAGGAAGAGGAAATAGAAATAAGAGATTCGGAATTGAATTCTTCTAGAGCGGATAAATTTGATTTTACCCTAGTTTGAAGGCAGGAATAACATGCAGTGGTAGAATCAAATAGAGAAATTGAACCGAGTACAGAAGGAAGAGTATGACCTCCGACACCTCCAAGTTCTATTGCCATCCAACTTGTGTTTATATTCTTATTTACTTTGTCAAAAAGTGGAGATCCAACGTGATCAATCGCCAAGACAATAGAAAATTCTTTTAATTTAGATTTGGAAATGGATTCCGGAGAGATGGAGATGACAGATATTCCAGATTGCTGGAGTGCAAATGCGAGGGAAGTGTAGGTATGACCTTTCCCGATAAGACCTATTTTCACGTTATAACTTGTGCATCACAGATGTTTATCCATTACGGGGGAGCAATTCTGTTGCTACAGTTAATAACTTTTCAGGGGGACAAGTTTCGAGTAGAGAGTGGTTTAGTCGAAGGCGTAGACGAGGCCTTCCCACGTTGACTGGAACGGTTTCGGTGGTAATCAAATTTAGTTGCTCTAATAGTTGTTTGGTTCGTGAAAAAGTTGCCCTGCTTGCTAGACCTATGTCCTCTCCCCAGCGCGACAGGTCATATAGAAGGATTTGATTTCGTGCTGCGATTAACAGACTCAATGCAACTTCATCGAGGAAATCATAGCTAGATGGTAGTTTTTGAAGAGAAAGAAGAGCGATAGCAAAATCAGACTCAATAGTACTTCCAAATTTAGATTGGAGTGAATCTAGAACGAGAGAAAAGGGAGGAGTTGCGATATGGAAAGGTACAGATTGAGACCACAGATTATTGTAGAAAGTGTAGACATCTTCTGTTATCGGTTGGGCAGGGGTGGTAAGTGTTAAGGTAGAATTTCCGGCATTTATTATAGTAATGAGGGAGTTGCTAGTTAGCAATAATTCATTTTTAGGCAAGGTCTCTGCAGTTCGAAGTTCCAAGAGCCCAGTACTAGATAGTTCTGAGAGATAGCTAGCGGTAATAAAATCATTTGTTGTTTCTTTAATGGTGGGCCCATCGGATAACATTCTAATGGAAGGAGGATTAAGCGAAGTGAATAACAGATTGGTTATAGAGGTGATTAATCGTTTGGAAGGCCCAATCACGAAAACTTGTCCAGTATTTTTAGAAAAAAGTGTTTGTAACGTAGAATCCAAATTGCGATTGGGGATAGAATCCATTTTTCGTGAAAGGACTATTGGTTTTCAAATATTTACTTGTTTTGGCTTAAACGGGATGTGCGAACTTGCGGGATTGGTTGAAAAGGACAGTTATAGAATTGTATCAATTTGGGTCAAAGATGAAGTAAAATTGTGGCATGTGGAACTGTAAGAACATTAACTTCTTTTCCTTTATCTGTTTGATATTCTTCTATGAGTTTAATCGCGTCTTGACTTATCGAGATTTCAGAATCATCTATTACGAGAGTGAGAATACCATTCGCCTCGAGTTGGAGTTTTATTTCAGATAGAGGTAACTTCTTTATTGCAGAGACAACAGTGTCTGATTTTTCACGGAAAATAGGACCGATCAAACTATAATCTATTTCGACATCAGAAGGTACAAGAATAAGATCAGGTTTTCCAGATTTTAAAGAAACTGGGGCGTTAATCGCAGCGGATAGGTCTAATGTATCGATTGATTCTTGTTCTGGAGCATAAATCTCCACATTGCTTATTTTTTCATTAAGCGCCAAACCAGAATTTGCTTTCCAGGAACGAACGCTTTGGGCTATGTCTATTAGGAGATCTCCGGAAAAACCGATATCGAGTGTACCGGGGATGGGAGTGGGCCAAGGGGATTTATGTACACTATTGGTTGTCTGAGGAAGTCGGGAATACAATTCTTCGGAAATAAATGGAGTAAAAGGAGATAACATCACAATAAGTGCGTGTAATGTAACATATAACGTGTGGAGTGCCGCGGATTTTTCGGGGATTTGTTCACCATAAATACGTCCTTTGACTAACTCAATGTAATTATCTGCAAGGTCATGCCAAATGAAATCTCTTAATTTTTTCAGTGCAGAATCGAATCGGTAGTTATCCATGTCTTGTGACACTTCTGTTATCAAAGAATTGAGTTTAGAAAATAGCCACCAGTCAGCATTTCGATAGGCTGGGTTTTGTAAAGAAGGTAAATCATTGTAAAAATGAGTTGATGAAAAGCGAACGATGTTCCATAGTTTTGTTAAGAAACGAGATGCACTAATAACTTCTTTCCATTGGAACTGGATATCACTCCCAGGATGACCGCCTAAAGCCATTGCTTGTCTAAATGCATCTGCAGAATATTCTTCGATGACCTCACTTGGTTGGACAAAATTATTTCGGGATTTGGACATTTTATAACCATCGTCTCCAAAGACCATTCCATTAATAAGAGCTTCTTTCCAAGGTTCTTTTTCCACTAGTGCTGCAGTTCTTAATATAGTGTAGAATGCCCAAGTTCGGATGATATCATGCCCCTGTTCACGGAGTGAAGTTGGAGTAAAGGTGTTTTTTGGCCAGCCACGAATATAGAGAGGGGTTATTGAAGAATCCATCCAAGTATCCATTACATCTGTTTCGGGCGTCCAAGCGGAAGAACCGCAAATTGGGCAGTTGCCGATGGAGGGATCAGTTTCAGTAGGATCTATCGGCAAATCATTTTCTTGTGCCATAGCAATATAATCGCAAGAGGAACAAAACCATGCAGGGATGGGAGTGGCAAATACGCGCTGACGGCTAATGACCCAATCCCAATCCATACTTTCTGTCCATTCTTTTAATCGGAGAAACATGTGTGCAGGGATCCAATCTATAGATTCGGCTTTTTCGAGTATATCTTTGGGATCTACTTTTACAAACCACTGCTCACGGCTCAAAATTTCAATTGGAGTGTCACAACGCCAACAAACGCCAACAGATTGGTCTATTTTTTCGCTTTTGATTAGATGGCCTTTTTCAGACAAAGAAGTTACAATTGCATCTTTGGCCTCGTTAATTGTTAATCCGGCATAATCACCAGCTAGTTCTCCAAGATGACCATCTTCTGTGAAAACGTCGCGGAGTGGTAGATTGTATTCAGCCCACCAAGAAACATCTTGTTTATCTCCAAAAGTACAGATCATAACAGCACCAGTACCAAATTCGGGGTCTACCGAATCATCTGCGAATAAGTGAATTTCGTGTTCGAATAGTGGAACTTTGAATATTTTGTCAAGTGCCCAGGAATAGCGGGAATCAGCGGGGTTAACAGCTATAGCAACGCATGCTGGCAATAATTCGGGGCGAGTGGTGGCTATTTGAATATCTTTTTCCATAGTTCCAGAGAATGTCAGATAATGAAGATTGGCTTCGCGATCGAGAGTTTCTACTTCGGCGTCGGCGATTGCTGTTTCACACCTAGGGCACCAATTTACGGGGTGTTCTCCCCGATAGATCTGCCCCTGTGAATGCATTTTGAGAAAGGATAATTGAGTTGTCCCCCAGAAGGAAGGGTCCATGGTTCTAAATTCATGATTCCAATCCTGAGAAAATCCTAAATCCAACATGACCTGTTTCATAGATTGTATTTGTTTTTCTGTGTATTCAGAACACATTTTTCGGAATACGTCGCGGGGGATTTCGGTGCGATGGACATCATTATTCTCTTCTACTTTAACTTCTGTGGGCAATCCATGACAGTCCCAACCTTGGGGGAATAAAACGTCATATCCTTGAAGCCGATGGTAGCGAGCTGCAAAGTCCATATAACACCAACCGAGTGAATTTCCAATATGGAAATTTCCTGTGGGATAGGGCGGAGGAGTATCAATTACATAATCTTCTGCCCCGGTGTTTTCGTAACGATATAATTGGGATTTAAACCAGTGGTCTCTCCACTTGGGCTCGATTTCTTTTGGATTATAAAGTTCTGGAAAATCAATCATATCTAACTTCTGTTAAAAATACGTCAAATGAGTAATCGAAAAGATTCTTCTATTTTTTTTCATGGTGGCCTCCGAACATGAATCTCATCGCAGAAATAATTTTATCGGCGAATGGGCTTGATGCCTGAGAATTGAATCTAGCAAATAAAGCAGCAGATAAGGCAGGGGCAGGGACGCCTAAATCGACGGCTGTATTGATAGTCCAACGCCCTTCCCCACTATCCGAAACCTTTCCAGAATAATTACCTAGCTCTGGAGAGTCTCTAAGCGCAGTTGCGGTAAGATCTAGTAGCCAAGAACCAACTACACTGCCCCGACGCCATAATTCTGCTACTTCTGCTATATTTATATCATATTGATAGTTTTGAGGATCTTCCATGGGTGCTGTTTCGGCGTCGATGCCAACATATTCTTTGCCTTTATTGGCGGATTTGAGAATATTAAATCCTTCAGCATAAGATTGCATAATTCCATATTCTACACCATTATGAACCATTTTAACGAAATGTCCTGCACCCCAGGGACCACAATGTAACCATCCATTCTCTGCAGGAGTAATAGTAGAATCGGGTTGGGTTCGATTGATGGAATCCATATCAGGAGAAAGGGCGTCGAAAATAGGTTTACAGTAATGTACGTCTTCGTCTGTTCCCCCTATCATAAGACAATATCCCCGATCCAATCCCCAGACGCCACCGGAAGTACCACAGTCGATATATCCAATATTTTGATCGGATAGACTGATTCCTCGATCCCTGCTATGTTTAAAATTACTATTCCCATGATCAATGATAACGTCTCCAGGGCGTACGTGAAGGAGAAGTTTAGATAGAGTATCATCGACAGATCCAGCGGGAATGACCATGAGAAAAACACTTTTTGAATCAGTGGTATCGTGGACGGAGTTTACTAGTGTTTCGATGTCGTTCGCATACCCATCTATAGCGCCGTCTTCAAAGAGTTTCTTGGCCTCCTCGACATTTCGCCGATACCCCCAAACTTCATGACCATTGTTGCGCAAACGGCGAGACATATACTCGCCCATTCTACCGAGTCCTATGACTCCAATTTTCATGTGTTATCTTTATGGACAAGTGAACTTAAGGATGATTACTCGATTCTATGGAATAGATCTAAGGAGATTCACTAGTCTCGAGGCGAAGGCCAGATATAGGATAAGCAACACAAGTAAGAGTATATCCAGAATCTAGCTCGTCGGAAGATAGCATTTCTTGCCCATCGTGGAAAACAAAGTCGGATGCAGGCCCATTTGTAATTTTTCCCCCACAAGAGAGACATTGTCCTTCTCGACAGGCATACGGTATATCCCATCCTTGTTCTTCTCCGGCTTCAAGTAGGGTTTGGTTTTCTCGGACTTCCAAAGAAATGCCCTCTTTAACATACTCAATTTTAAACACTTTAGCATCACTATCAGAGATATTTTGGGGACTGTGTTGAGAAGAATCATCTATGGCTGATACTGTCTCTTCGAGTGATGAATCAGTTGTAATGGATGCTCCAACTACTACAGCGCCGGCAGCCCTACTCATTGGTTCCGGGAAAGTTGTCTCGGAAAAAGTCAAAGCTCTTTGCGCTAGAATAGATTGAACTATATCTTCTTTGGGTTGCCATTTTTGCCCTCTAGAAAAATGGAGACCTACAAACGCGGCAGTGAGAAAGACTCCGATGGCCACACCCATTAAACCAACCATATTTCGGGTTATGGATGGCTAGTTTAAGGAGGTTTTGATCCCGAATCATAAAAGGGATGTATGAATTTTAGAAATATTTCCCAAAGGGAATGGGTAAATTTATGGAGGACGATTGTTGTGCAGAGATCAATGGAAAGATTGCAAGTAGCCGTTTTGGATGCATCGTATAATGATAGCCACACTCGCAGGAACTTTAGAAGGGAGATAGGAGTAGAAACGGTTGAGTTTGATGTTACAAGAGGGGACTTGCCAAAAAATTTTGATTTTGATGCAATTGTTGTGACGGGTTCCCGTGCTTCCGTATATTGGGAAGACGAATGGATTGAAGAATTAATG
>WTZT01000029.1 GCA_009889685.1 Candidatus Hikarchaeia archaeon HikBin4 | reverse complement strand
CCATGGAGTAGTAGTCCAAATAACTAGAAATCCTTCCTCATCTTCTAACGCAAATTTGACATAAATAGAAGAATCCCTCACTTGGTGGTACTCAATCTCATTTTTTGCAATAGAAGTTTCACATCTTGGGCATTGACTTATAGATCTTTTCCCCCGCTCAACCAATCCTTTTTTATGGACTTGAGAAAACCCCCACCATGCAGCCTCCATATACTCTGGAGTAACCGTTTTATAGGCATTTTCCCAATCCATCCAAACCCCAAACGAAATAAAATCATTTTGCAATCCTTCTAGTTGAAAATCTGCAAATTCTTTGCACTCCTCAATGAATTCTTCAATCCCAAACGCTTCTATGTCTTTTTTATTTTTAAACCCTAGTTTTTCTTCTACCTTTGTCTCAATAGGAAGTCCATGCATATCAAAACCCGGACGATCATATACTTTATATCCCATCATACGATTATATCTGAGATATCCATCTTTTAGTGTTTTATTCCAAGCCGTCCCCATATGAGCCGCCCCGGATGTGTATGGAGGACCATCTACGAAGAAAAATGGTTTCCCTTCCGATCGATATTCTTTTGTTTTTTTGTACGCTTCAGTTTGCTTCCAATATTCTCTCACACGCTCCTCTAACAATTGGGCTTCATATCTCCCACCAACTCCTACATCTTTTTCCATAGTTAATTCCTCTCCCCCTATAACTAAAGATTAATTGTTTGTGTTATCTCCCCCCACAGCCACGATATTGATTTATGATTTCATACATTCGTAACCATCAACGAGTATTTTTTCATGTGATGGAACTAATCAATCTTATGGACTCATGTATTTTCTGTGCTATTATTGAAGGTGATATCCCTAGCCATTCCGTCTACGAAGACGAAACCACCCTAGCATTTCTTGATATCAACCCAATATCTGTTGGTCACACTCTTATCATACCCAAATATCATTCTTCAAAAATCAATCAACTCCCCATTTCATTTGCAACTTCTTTGATGCAAACGGTTCATACTTTAACCGGGCCGATTGAGAAAGCTGTTGGGGCAAATGCCACCACAATAGCATTTAATAATGGAAGCGAGGCAGGTCAGGAAGTTCCACATGTCCATTGTCATATTATTCCTCGATTTGAACAGGACGGTGGCAAATCTGTTCACTCTCTAGTTGAGAGTCCATCCCACCCACCTCTTGATTTCTCTGACATCGTGATGTCTATCAAAAACTTGATATAATTCTTATCGGCCTTTTAGCAACTTGTAATGCCCAGCAGAAGGCTGATATATTTCTCCAGATTCTGACATTTTCTTGACCATGTGCTCAGTTTGTGTGTCATTAATTCCACTTTCCTTTGCCCTTTCAATAATATCTAAAATCGGCGCACCATCCTTTGGATGTTCCCCCGTCAATTTTTCTATTATCGATCTAATAATTTTCACACGATCAAATTGGTTTCTGGATTTTCCCATCTCAATTACTGTGGCATCAAAAATACCAGTTTCCGGATCGATACCCACTTTTTCGAGGCTGGAACGAACGAGTTCAATAACTCTTTTGGCATCTTCCTTTTCAACAACATCTGAAAGTCTAACTTTTGCACTTGCTTCTGCCAATCTAACTAATGCCTCTAATTTACGGGCAGTAACTGGAATCGGACCCCCAACTTCCCTCACAGACCGAAGCTCTATATAAAAATCCTTGATTTCTTTCTGTGCTTCTTTACCCATAACGGGGAAACAATTCCTCTTAGCATACGCAATATATTTTCTAAACAAATCAGGTTCTATCTCCGGTTTAACTTCTTCTATCACTTCATCCAATTCGATTGAATTTTCTCCCCCGACCCTAGCATATTTTTTTCTTGTACTTTGTTCTCCTATGTAATTTGTTTTAATTATATGTGTAGCTATCTTATCATCTAGCTCTTCATCCGCTTCATCTAGAATCCTGAATATCAAATCAAACCGGGATATAAGTGCAGGTTCGAGATTAATTTGATCCCCGATCGATTCATAAGGATCATACTGTCCATATTTCGGGTTCGCTGCCCCTAATAGTGAACATCTACATTTCAAAGTAGCATTAATCCCAGCTTTCGCTATGCTCACTGTTTGTTGTTCGAGCGCTTCGTGCATCGCGGACCGATCTTCCACTCGCATCTTATCAATCTCATCCACTGCAGCTATGCCTTTATCTGCCAATACAAGTGCACCAGCTTCAAGTGACCACTGTTGACCCCCTCCAAAATCATCTTTCACCGCAGCAGCAGTCAAACCTGCACTCGAAGTGCCCTTCCCCGAAGTGTACACCGAACGTGGAGCTATGTGTCGAATATATTGTAATAATTGCGATTTACCTGTACCTGGATCTCCCACCAACAATATGTGTACATTCCCACGGATCCTTGTGCTATCTGGTAGATGTTTAGTTACTCCCGAAAACAATTGTAGTGCAATTGCCAACTTTTCTTGTTCATATCCATATATCGATGGACAGACAGACCCTACCATCTGATCATATATTCCTTCTTGTCTTGAGAGTTCGAGAATAATTCTCTCGTCCTCTTCTGATATCTCTATATTCTCAAATTCTAAATCCTCAGAAGTAATTGAAATTCCCTCCATATATACGTCAAAAACTCTTAATTTTTCACTCCCCCGTTTCCTCTGTTCAAGCCTTAACGTGCCCGTTGCAACAACCCGATCCCCCGGGCTAGCCATACCACTTATATCGTCTTCTATATGGATTTCTATACTCTGTGGTTGCTCACCCCCTCTCAATCCTTCTGGAGATTCTTGTATAAGCAACGTTTGGGTATCTGAGAATGTTGATCTATCGAACTTAATCTCGAATGGACCCTGGCGTTCGCAACCTTCACAAGCAAATGGTTCTTGATATCCTCTAGTTTGCGGCACGTTTGTCACAGTCGCACAACGTTGGCATTCAAATGCTGCAACATCCACTTTCGGACGAACGTTAGTCGATTTTCGTATTAATCCTTGAACCGATACAAGCGTATTCACATCTTTAGATCTAATTTCTCTTATCTCTGTTAGTTCTTGTAAGTTGTAAATTCTAACATGGGCCTTCTCCAACATGTCATCTGTTCGATATCGCAAATCTCCCACGTTTACTAAAGCTTGTTTCGCAGCTTCTCGTACACTATCTGGATATGTTATGAAATCATCAGCCATATTTGGATCAAATCTATAGAGCTCTCCCCAATCTATGTTAAGCGATCTTTGCTTTTTTGGATAATTTTCAAGCAACACTCCAACTTCTTTTTCACAATATGCCTCTATGAATTCTTCAAAGCGCTCGACTAGTTGCTGATTTATTGCTTGAGACATGTCTATACTTGACAATTCTAAACTTATCTTGCATAAGTATCTTTAGCAAGTGTGCGGAGTGGAAGTGAAGGGGGTCCATCGAATCCCTCTCAAAAATATTCCTAATGGGACCACCCGGATTTGAACCGGGGTCGCAGCGTCCCAAACGCTGAAGTATACCAGGCTAACCCATGGTCCCGCCCACCCACATTTTCCCGTGAACACCGTAAACTTTCCGCTTACTCTTTTTGAATTTCCACACCAGATCCTCTACCAATGTGGATCTCACTTGCCATATTGACAAAGAGACCGTGATCAACTACCCCTGGAATATCTGAAATTTCTTTGCTTAATAATAATGGAGATTCTATATCCCCGAAATCACAGTCAAGAAGGATATTTCCATTTTCAGTCGAGACCGGTCCATCCTTTCTAACTGAAAACCGCAGCTCAGGATTTCCGCCCATATCTTTTATCCTAGACGTGACAATAGTTCTTGCAGAAAATAGTACTTCAATTGGAACTGTTTTATTCAAAATATCTGAAACTTTGGTAGAGTCCACCGCAACTATGAATTTATCCGCAGCGGAAGCTACAATTTTCTCTCTTGTGTGGGCCGCACCCTCTCCTTTAACCAAATCAAAACCAGCAACTTGATCTGCCCCATCAATAGCGATGTCAATACGGTCTACTTCTGATAATCTTATCAGTGGAATTCCTACTTTTTCTGCCAATTGACTAGATTGGAAGGATGTTGACACTCCTCGAATCTCTAACCCCTGTTTGACAGCTTCACCAAGTGCTTGTATGGCATATAATGCCGTGCTACCTGTCCCCAGACCCACAATATCCCCTTCTAAGACCCTGGAAGCTGCACTCTCTCCTGCTAACCTCTTTTCTTTTTCCGATCCACTAACAGATTTACTAAACACATCTCTAATTGGATCATAAGTATATCTCATATCTTATGATTTTATGGAATACCTGTCAAGGTAAACCTTTACCGCGTCTGGCTTATACAACAGGTCTATTTCTCTAGATCTTCCTCTCCCTTCCACTGGTTTATATGTCGCTGTTATTATCCCCACTTCATCGAGTTTATTTACTATTTCTGAGTATCTAGTATAGCCTAACCCTGTCTGTTCATGGAATACCTGATAAACATCACCTGCCCTCTCCCCTGAATACTCTACCAACACATGAAGTAGTCCCCTCTCAGAATCCGTGAGATTCCGAATACTCCGTGATAGATGCACATATTTTGCAGACTCGTACGCCTTGTCCACATCCTCAATACTAATCTCTCGCGATGCACGCATTTCTGCATTAAGGCCGGCACGTCTTAATAAATCTATTCCCACTCTCAAATCTCCTTTCCCCGCTGTTAGTGTAGCAGCATAATTCAACACATCTTCTGAAACAACACCTTCATAAAATCCTCTCTTGACCCTAGTTTCTAGGATGTCTAAAATTTCTGCAAAACCATATTGGGGGAAATAAATCTCTTCCGGTCGAAACACGCTCTGAACACGAGAATCAAGTCTAGATATGGCTTCTAAAGCAGGGTCAGAAGATATGATTATCACACCAATACGGGCACCCTTCTGTACTTCATGAGCACGTAATAATGAATATAGAGTGTCTGAAGCTTCTTTCGCATAAAACAAATAATTCACATCATCTAACGCCACTATCAGTGTCTCATCATTTTCCACTATGCGTTCTGTAACCTGTCGGAATAATTTCTTAAATGAAATCCCACTGGACGGTGGCTCATATGAAAAAATAGATTCAAACAACCGTGAAAAAACAGAATAACGTGTAGAATCAACTTGACAATTAATCTGCACCGTCTTTATCTTTGGATAAAGCTCTAATTCATCAAATAAAAATTTGATAGCTGTTGTTTTCCCCGTTCCTGGTGGCCCTTGAGCATACACGCTCAATGGCCTCGATTTCCTAATTGCTGGACGTAGTGCAAACGTAAAAATTCCCATCTGATCTTCTCGATGAGAAAACTTTTCTGGCATATGGTCCACTTCAAATATTTGTTCGTCTCTAAAAACCGATTCATCCCAAGACAACATGTCTTTCGAAGCGCTGTCTTTCATCACTTTCACTTCACTCTTGTGGTTATTTAACCTTTGCATCTATTTTCAAACTTACCTCCTAAAATCTACAACTATTCTTTATGATTTTACCCAACATTTCGGTCCCATCTGGTACAAACACAGGGCAATGAATTTTTACATCATCCCTCTGATTTAATACTATGCAAACAAAGCTGATTGAAAAAAAGATTAATTCAATTCAAGCAGCACTAGTCTCTAAAGTTCGCGTTTTAGTTTCTTTTTCTGGAGGTGTGGATTCTAGCGTCGTCGCCGCAATAGCCCACGAGGCACTAGGTGAAAACGCAATAGCATGCACTGCGAAAAGTGAAACTCTTCCAAAATCCGAACTCCTGGATTCAATTAGCATTGCCGAAGAAATAGGAATTCAACATGAAATAATCAATTTCTCAGAGCTTGATAATCCCGATTTTGTAGCCAACGATAGTTTCAGATGTTACCATTGTCAACATATGCGATTTGAAAAAATGTATGAATTTGCTAGGGAACTGGGTATCACAACCGTGTGCGATGGAACTAATGCCTCTGATCTAAATGCGACCCATAGACCTGGACTCCGTGCAATAAGAGAACTCGAAGTCTTCTCTCCCCTTCTTGAATTCGACGTAACAAAAGAAGGAGTCCGTGATATAGCCCGTTTTTATGGTTTATCTGTGGCAGAAAAACCATCAATGGCCTGTCTCTCTTCTCGAATCCCAACTGGAATCTTAGTCACTTCCCAACGATTGGCGCGTATAGAGCAAGCAGAATCAATTATATATGATCTAGGATTTTCACAAGTCCGCGTAAGGGATCATAATGGAATTGCCCGAATCGAAGTTGGACAACATGAATTGGACCGTTCCAAAGATCCTATTTTCAGAAAAAAAGCCGAAGAGTATTTGCTAAATATAGGGTTCAATGAGGTCATCATAGATCCATCTGGGTATAGAACAGGAGGGGCAAATCCCCTATCAACAAAAAATAACCCTTAGCGTGGATTTTATCAGAGTAGCCCTCGCGATTCAGTAGAAACCTTTTTTTTCAACCGTTATAGTTTCTATGGTACAGCGCGATAGGATAGCCAGGATATTCCGCCGGGCTCATAACCCGGAGACCGGTGATTCAAATTCACCTCGCGCTATAATTATAGAGTCTATTCTTTTCCAGCCCATTTCGCTAGTAAAAGTGTTCCTTCAAATAATCCTACCATCGTAAGGGCCACAATTAAAGGGGCCATTCCTGTTGGATCTGGACTAAAAATAAAAGAAAGCCCCAAGAATCCTCCCCAAAATAAAATTCTCCTTTTTACTAACCATTTTCTAGTCACAATTCTCATCAATAAGGCAAGCATGACAAAAATAGGTATTTGAAATACAATCGCTAGATATCCCATCAATACCAATATGAGATTAAACGTTTGTCCCAACCCAAACCCAATTGTTGCTATGCCTTCCGAATAGTATAAAAAATACGTAAAGATAAAGGGCAAAACTATGAAATAAGCAAAACTAACACCAACTAACGCAAGCACCAAACTCGTCGGTATGGCAGCTAAGTAATATCTACGCTCATGTTCATAGAGTCCCGGGCGCATGAATTCATATGTTTGCCACACCATGATGGGCAATGCAATTATCA
>WTZT01000028.1 GCA_009889685.1 Candidatus Hikarchaeia archaeon HikBin4 | reverse complement strand
ATAAAGGCGGCGTTTTGGGATGAATATGCGCAGGCAATAGAAGAAGAATTAGAGATGGGACAAGTATTGCGAGTGCAAGGATTTTCACGTGAACGAGAGGGCGAAGTTGAAGTTAGCGTTAGTCGGTGTGTGGTGGATGAAGATACAAACATTCGGGTGGACATCATGGAAGAGTGTAAAATTGGAGATCTGATATCAGGTACGTCTAATGTACATGTGGTTGGGAGAGTGTTGTCAGTCGAATCAGAACGAACATTTTCGAGAAAAGATGGCTCAGAAGGAAAGGTAGCTAGTATAACGATAAGTGATGAAACGGGGAGAATTAGACTTGTTTTGTGGGACAAACAAACACAAGTGATAGAATCAGTTACAGCAGGCGTATCATTAGAGATAACGAAGGGATACGTACGGAAGAGAGAGTCTCAGCTAGAGCTGCATGTTGGCAAAGGAGGATTGGTCAAGGTACTAGAAGGAGAAATTGAATTTTCTGTTAAATCGAACAAAATAAATGTACTAGAAATAGGTGATATTGCAGACATTCAAGGTGTCATTGTAGTAGCAGATCCAACAAGAGTGTTTGATCGGAAGGACGGGACGAAAGGTCAAGTTAGGAATATAAGAATCCAAGATGATACGGGAGAGATACGAATGGCATTGTGGGATGAAAAGGCAGATGTTGAGATGGGGCCCGGGGACAAAATATTATGTACAGATGTAGTGGTGAAAGAGGGTTGGCAAGAGGATTTAGAAGCGTCTACTAATTGGAAAACTTCAATAAGTATTTTGGAGAAGTCAGAATGAAAGAGTACAAATCTGCAGTGCGAATTGCAAAAGATATAGCAGAAGGAAGAACCACACCGTCAGAGGTTATTGAGTCTACCTTGTCACGGATTGAAAAAGTTAATCCAAAAATAAATGCGTTTATCACAATATTAGAAGAAGAGTCGAGGGAATCGGCTCAGATATTAGAAAGCCGAATGGAACGGGGAGAATTTATAGGCCCATCTGCTGGCGTTCCAATTGCAGTTAAAGATTTATTTGCGTTTAAAAAAGGAATAATACATACATTTGGTTCAGTTCCATTTTCTAACTACGTTCCCGATCGGGATGCACCATTAGTTGAGCGATTGGAGAAAGCTGGAGCTATTGTCGTGGGGAAGACCAATACTCCAGAATTTGGACACAAAGGGATTACGCATAACGAAATAATTGGGAGAACGGCAAACCCGTTCGATATAGAAGTTACTCCGGGGGGGTCCTCGGGAGGAAGTGCTGCTGCGGTTGCATCTGGCATGGTTCCCTGGGCTCAAGGATCGGATCATGCAGGATCTATCAGAGTTCCAGCATGCATGTGCAACCTTTATGGTCATTTTCCGTCGGTTGGAAGAGTTCCTCATGCCATGTATCCAGATGCATTTAAATATCATCTCCCATATGCAGCAAGTGGCCCACTGACTCGAACAGTAGAGGATGCAGCGATGATGTTAGATGTGATATCAGGGCCACACCCCGAAGATCCAGATAGTCTTCCGATGTTTGAAGGGGATTATATTTCATCGGTTGGGAAGGGAGTAGAAGGTATGAAAATAGGGTATGATCCTACATTTTTAGACAAACCGATTGAAGATGAGGTGGTGCAGAAAATTGAAGATGCATTGGATGGATTGCAAGAAGCAGGTGCAGAGATTGTATATACAGAAATAGAATTTTCAGAATGGAATGAGTTGCACGAAGTGCTAATGATTGGATTGGAAATAGTCTATGCAGAAACTGCACATAATCTAAAAATTATAACGGGTATAGACCTCATGGAACATCAAGACAGCGTCTCTTCTATCATTATCGGGCGGATAAAATCGGGGAGGTTGAGAGGTGCACTAGAATATCGTTTGGCGAATAATCTACGCACAGAATTTTATGTGAGCTTATCAAGATTGTTGGAATCGGTGGATGCTTTGGCGATTCCAACTATGGCAGTACCACCACATCCAGATGCAGAAATCCCTACAGAAATTGGAGGTGTTCCAATTCCAGCGAAGCATGGAACTTCGCTTGCATGGCCATTTAATTTAACAGGTAATCCAGTGGCTTCGGTTCCAAGCGGATTGACCAAGAGGGGACTACCAACAGGGATACAAATAGTTGGACCAAGATTTCGAGATGATATCGTGTTATCGGTTGCAGGAGCTTTGGAAGAAACTAGACCATGGGTACAGAATTACCCTAAATGGTAGAGAAAGGAAGGGTTAAGCCCATAGATATTGGCGTGTGAAGTATGAGCATGGAATTGCCATTTGCCCCAGTAGATACCATTATTCGTAGGAATTCAGGTACACTTCGGGTGGGTTCGGAGGCGACTGGAGAATTGGCACGATTGATTCAGATAGAAGGGGCAAATCTTGCAATAGAGGCTTCTAAAATTGCGAAGGAAAACGGGAGGAAAACCATTCAAGAGGGAGATTTTAACATTGGGAAGAGGGATCTCGAAAGAGAACTTGTATTGCCAATTGCCCCTGTCGATCGCATTGCACGGTCGGAAATAGATAACAGATATAGAATTGGGAATGACGCGAGGTTGATTCTTGCAGAGTATCTAGAGAGTTATGCAGATCAAATAGCAAAAAAGAGTGTTATCTTAGCACGTCATGCAGGGAGAAAAACCATTCAAAAAGAAGACATAGAGATTTGCGTAAGAATTTTAGGAGAATAAAAAACTAATTATTCATAATAATGCCAATGGGACGTGTTCTCCATAGTAGAAAGTATACGCCCGAGTAGCGAAGGTTTGTGGCATTTGCAGGGTGTTTTTTCTGTGCAAAGGCAAGGATCGCATGTGCAGAGGTCACATTGGCAATAGGAGTTATCGCATGTCATCAAATATGTGGAAGTATGCTAGAGGTTATATATTTTGTGATATATGATATCAAATAGCATAGTCTTTATATCCTTTCATCCCTTAAAGTGTTCATGAAAACTTAACATACCCCTGTCTCAGTCGAGGCAGGATCCAGTGGCGTGGCTCAATAACAGTAATAAAACAGCCTATCGGTGGGGCTGTTGCGGTCATTCCTATATGATCGTGGAGACTATTTTACGGGTATAGCAAGATTTGCGACAGTAAAGAGGTGAGGGGATCACAATGTTGGATTGAAATAACTGTGCAAATGGGTCCCAAAATTGGTTGTTAGGTTTAAAAGTTCAGATTCAGATAGGACATCGTAGTGGGTTTGGAGGGCATTCTCGATATCAGGCCCTATTCGCGCAGTGAAAATTGTTTCACTTTTTAGGAAAGTGATGGCATTATTGAACTCTCGAAAACGTTCGACTATATAATGATCGCTGTCGATAAAAGGACCATATGCATCAGTTTTGGTGTATTTATCTATAAATGCAGATGCATGGGGTTGGGAGCTAAGCGGAGGTCCATCGTGGCGTTCTATAGAAGGTATTTCGATTGAAGAGAACTCAAAGAAGAATACAGAATTGGAATTTGAAAATACGTCGCATCGAATTATGTTGAAACCTTGTCGGGTTAACAGATCGGAGATCCCAGACAGGGACTTTTGTAATTGGGGGTACAGTTCATCTTCGGTTATATTAGGAGTGGGGAAAATAATAGCAACAGGAGAGGTTCCCCTATTGATTAGATGGGCTTGTAACTCGTCGTTGGTAATTGATCCCATAGAGAGTGGATAGAATAGCTCTATCCTTGGTCGGGATAAAAGCTCTCGGGAATAATGTTGGATTCTAGATAGATTAGCAGGAGAAAGAGCAGCAGCAACATTTCTAGATGGATCTACGGGGTCGATGAAAGTGAGTGGGGATTCAAAAAAATGTTTACTCAGGCCATTGAGATCTAATCGCACAGGAACAACCCATTTTGACATTTCTTCGATGGTATTTTCGAAACTCCCGAACAGGATCACTATAAGTTCAGATAGATAACCAGATACTCCTTGGGTTTTAAGATCGGACCCGTAGACACCGCACCCTTTGAAGAATTGTTTAAGAATTCTAATCTCGGTGGAAAGTTCTTCGGATAGTTGATTGGATAGATAAGCCCCATGAAGAGGGGTCCTATCTACTGCAGAGATGAGATCGGTGGCAGAGGTGATGGCATAGCAAGGGACTATATCTATTTTAAATCCATTGAATGTGCCTTTTACGTAAGGGTGATCTGCATATTCTTCATGTCCGTCGGGCAGAATTTTGTGTCCTATTTCAAGGCCATAGTTCTCCAAATCTTGTTTAGATGTGGATCGGGGGAATTGGATAAAGATATCAATGTCAATATCCCCGCGCAACCAAGTGTCCCGGGAAGTACTTCCTAGGTGGAGTATATGTGTTTTGAAATGGAGGTCGGATGTAACTTGTTGAGATAGTAGTTGCAGTTCTTTGACAGTGTCGTCGAGCTTTTTTCGCTCGGATGGGGTTGGTACTACTTGTTCTCTAACGCTGGCTAGTATACTATCGAACTGCATCATAGTCTGTTATCGATACTCCGACGCTAAATGAAAGATTATCGATATGGTGATGAGACGCTTGTTGAAAACGAAACGAATATGTAAATTGCGTTGGTAAAGTCATATGTAGAGCCTCCATAACTCAGTTGGTAGAGTGCCTCGCTGTTAACGAGGATGTCCCAGGTTCGAGTCCTGGTGGTGGCGTATTGATTTGAGGTTCGGTTCTTTGGAGGAATTTAACTCCTCTAAAGGTGTAGAGATATCCGTTAATGTTACAGAGAGTCGAATCTCAAACGGGGAATACTGGTGGTGGCGCTCAGAAATGATAGTAGAATATATTGATCCGTATTTACCTAAGGATCCAATTTTATATTCAGCATCCGTTTTGGGAATTTTAGTAGTTCTTGGATTTATTGGATGGGCTGCTACTCAAAAAGTTATTTCCGCGTGGCCAGAGGATCTGGTTGGAAAAACCGATACAGTATTAGATGACTATTTGGCTACCAGAGAAGTTTTTGAACCAATATCATACTTGGTTCCTGCCATAATATTTTATAACTTTGCGTATATAGTCCCTCAATTTACAGTTGTTATTGAGCGGGTATCTGTATGTGTTATTATACTGTGTGGTGTGCTCATGGCCCAAGCCATCATCAATGGTTTGGGAAATTTTTATCAGACTACAAAGTATGCAGAGGGACTCAATATCAAAAGTTATTTGCAAGTTGTCAAGCTCATCATCTGGAGTTTTGGAATTATAGCAATTATATCAATTCTTGTGAATAAAAATCCATTCCTTTTGCTTAGTGGTATTGGCGCAATGACTGCGGTTCTCTTGTTAATATTTAGGGATACGATTCTTTCATTGGTTGCTAGTATACAGATAAACTCTCAGGGTCTTTTTAAAGAGGGTGATTGGATTGAAGTCCCTCAATTTGGTGCAGATGGGGTAGTGATAGATATCGCATTACAAGGAGTGAAAATCGAAAATTGGGATAAAACTGTTTCAGTTATTCCTACTCACAAACTCATTGAGTCCACATTCAAAAATTGGAGGAACATGGAAAAAAGTGGAGGGAGAAGAATTAAACGATCTATTTGGATTGATATGAATAGCATCTCTCTTTGTGACAAGAAAATGTTGCAGAAATTTAAGAAATTTGGCCTGATTAAAGAGTATATTGAAGGTAAGCAAGTAGAGATTGAAGAATACAATCAAATAAATGGGTTTGATTCTTCAGAGATCATTAACGACAGAGGGTTAACAAATATTGGTACATTTAGAGCATATGTTGAAGCATACCTACGGGAGAACAACAATGTTAATGAGAACATGATGTGTATGGTGCGCCAAATGGAACCAAGTGAGAAGGGACTTCCTATTCAAATATATGTATTTGCTAAGGATACAAATTGGGTCCGTTACGAAAAGATTCAGGCAGATATTTTTGACCACCTGCTCGCAGCAGTACCTGAGTTTGGGTTGAGGGTATTTCAGAGGAATACAGATTTAGGAAAATAGTTTAGAGTTGAAATTACCACTCTACTTCGTCAGATCCAGGGACAATCACACGGGAGAAAGTGAATTTATCACCATCAAGCGGGACAGTTGCGTCGATCCCCATCTTTTCCGATTGGCGGGGAGGACCAGAAGGATCAAGCGGGGCCCCGGTCATAGTTGGGAAAGTTATAACATCCCGATGAGGTTGTACACGGGTGTTTAGGGCCCAATTTATCTGACGTTCGTCGTATAGATCAATATCTGTGTCAACGACGACGCAGTATTTTGCTTGACAGCGACCGCCCAAAACAGCAGCAATGACATTTTTGGGGTCGCCTTCAAGGCGTTTATCTATAGAGACAAATGCTTCATACATACCATTGCCTCCAGAATAAGGGTCGCATTTGACCAATGCTTGTTTCACAGATGGAACTGCCCTTTCTGCGTCTTGCCTAACAGTTGCACTTCGGGGGAGCCAATTCATGAGATTGTTTTCGGTGGGAGGAAAACCGGTTAAAATGGTGTGATACATCGCGTCTGAACGTTGCATGATACCCGTTACTTCCACAATGGGACACATTTGTTTTGGGCCATAGGTTCCAGGGAATTCTCCAAATGGTGCTTCTTCTACCAAATTATCAGGATGAATTAGCCCTTCAATGACCATCTCAGCATGTGCAGGAACATCTACATCTATGGTTTCGCATTTGACTATCTCAATTGGAGATCCTTGTAGCCCTCCTGCAATCGATAATTTATCTACGGAATGGGGAACGTTGGAAATGCTCCCCATGGTTACGGCAGGTGGTGTGCCAATGACAACTGCGACTTCCGTGGGTTCTCCTTTGTCTTGATTTACACGGTACGCATATCCGATACGTCTTTCGGGAGGAGCCCATATTGTGAGTTCTTGTTTAGACTGGCGATACATTCTATGAATACCAGAGCCACGAACACCGGAATGTGGTAAATTGGAAATTAAAGATGCCCCAGTGATGTAATCGCCGAAGTCCATTTCAGAGTGAAGGACGATAGGAATATCGTATAGATCAACATCATCTCCCGTTTTAATAACTTCTTTTACAGGGGCTTTTTTCACTGTTTTTGGTTCGATTTGGTTGTTAATAGCGTCAATATATTTTTGCACCCCTTGTTCGTGGGTTTCGACACCTACTGACTCGAGGATACGAGCTTTAGTGCCGTAAAAACCACCCAAAACATCCATATCATACCCAACCACGTTGGTGAACCGAAATGCGGGGCCCTCCACTTCACAGGATTTTTTGATGTGAGCTGCTATCTCGAATTTTGTTGAGACTTCTTTGTCTATGACGACAAGATCCCCACGCTTTTCTAGGTTTGAGGCCCATTTTCTCAAGCTTTGTTCAACCATCAGTAGAGAGTGTTAGGTCTTATTTTCCAATAACGTTAGCGATTGGGAAACATCGGCTCGAATGCGTAGTGGAGATCGTATTTCTTTCTAGTGAGGAGGTAAAGAAGTT